>JBKJQM010000320.1:0-3362 GCA_046594005.1 Mycobacteriales bacterium | reverse complement strand
CGACGGCCGCGACGGTGGCGCCGGCCGCGAGGCCGAGCAGCGCGGCGCGACCGCTGACCAGGTGGTCGCGGGAGACGACGACCGCGGCGGCCACCGCGGCCGTGGCTGCGGCGCGGGGACGCAAGGTGCTGGTCGTCTCGACCGACCCGGCGCACTCCCTGGCCGACGCGCTCGGCGTGCCGCTGGGCGCGACGCCGACCGAGGTCGACACCGGGCTGTACGGCATGCAGGTCGACGCCCAGGCCGCGTTCGAACGGACCTGGCGCGAGGTGCAGGGCTACCTGCTGACCCTGCTCGAACGGGCTGGTGTCGACGCGCTGCAGGCCGAGGAGCTGACGGTTCTGCCGGGCGCCGAGGAGGTCCTCGCGCTGCTGGAGGTCCCCCGACAGGTCACCACCGGCCCGTGGGACCTCGTCGTCGTGGACTGCGCGCCGACGGGGGAGACGCTGCGCCTGCTGGCGCTTCCCGAGGCGCTGACCTGGTACGTCGACAAGGTCTTCCCGGCGCAGCGGCGGGCGCTGCGGGCGGTCCGCCCGCTGCTGTCCCGCGTCTCGGGGCCGGCGGTGCCGTCGGACGACCTGTTCGGCGCTGTCGAGCGCCTGCACGCCGAGCTGCTCGAGGTCCGCCGTGTGCTGACCGCTGCGTCGACCTCGGTCCGGGTGGTGCTGACCCCGGAGGCGGTGGTGGTCGCGGAGGCGCGGCGCACGCTCACCTCCCTTGCGCTGTACGGCTACCGCGTCGACGCGCTGATCGCCAACCGCGTGTTCGCGCCGTCGGAGGACCCGTTCCTCGCCGGGTGGGTCGCGGCGCAGGCCGACCAGCTGGCCGCGGTGCGGGCCGACGCGGGCGGCCTGCCGGTGCTCCTGTCGCCGTACCGCGCTTCCGAGCCGGTCGGGCTGGACGCGCTGACCGCTCTGGGGAACGAGCTGTACGGGGAGCTCGACCCGGCCGCACCTGCGTCGGACGAGGAGCTCGTCACCGTGGCGCGCACCGCGGACGGCTTCGAGATGTCCATCGCCCTGCCGCTGGCCCGGCACGACGACCTGTCGCTCAGCCGCTCGGGCGACGAGCTGGTCGTCACGGTGGCCGGCCACCGGCGGGTGCTGGCCCTGCCGAGCGCCCTGCGCCGCTGCACGGTCGCGAGCGCCGTGCTGAGTGAGGGCCGGCTGCACGTGCGCTTCGAGCCGGACCCGGCTGTCTGGATGCGGTCGTGACCGGCCGCGACGTCGGCTCGGCCGCCGAGGAGGCGGCCCACTTGTTCGCCGCCGTGCAGGACTGGGCCCGCACCCGAGGCGCCGGGCTGCTCGACAGCGAGCACCTCGCGAGCGGGGGCGCCGAGTGTTCGGTGTGCCCGGTCTGCCAGGGGATCGCCGCCCTGCGCCAGGTCAAGCCCGAGACCGTCGAGCACCTGCTGGACGCAGCCGCCTCCGTGGTCGCCGCGCTGCGTACCGCCGTCGTGACGCCGAGCTCGCCGGATGACCCGGAGCGCGCGTCGCGGGTCCAGCACATCGACGTCCGGGAGGGCTGATGCTCACCATCGGGGTCGACGTCGGCGGGACGAAGGTCAACGCCGGCCTGGTCGACGAGTCGGGCTCCATCGTGCGGCGGACCCGTCGGCCGACGCCGTCCGCGTCGCCCGCGGACGTCGAGGACGTCATCGCCGCCTGCGTGACGGAGCTGTGCGAGGGGGTCGAGGTCGAGGCCGTCGGCGTGGGCGCCGCCGGCTTCATCACCGCCGACCGGTCGAAGGTCCTGGTCGCCCCGAACCTCGCCTGGGTCGACGAGCCGCTGCGCGACGCGGTGGCCGCCCGCATCGGCCTGCCGGTCGTGGTCGAGAACGACGCGAACGCCGCCGCGTGGGCGGAGTACCGCTTCGGGGCCGGGCGGGGCGAGGAGCACCTCGTGGTCGTCACCGTCGGCACGGGGATCGGCGGCGGCATCGTCCTGGGTGGCCAGCTCTACCGCGGGCGCTTCGGCATCGGCGCGGAGTTCGGGCACATGCAGGTCGTCGAAGGCGGCCGCCGGTGCGGCTGCGGGCAGCACGGCTGCTGGGAGCAGTACTGCTCAGGGCGCGCGCTCCTGCACGAGGCGCGCGAGATCGCCGACGTGCAAAGGGGTTACGGTCAGCGGCTGCTCGAGCTGGGCGGCGGCCGGCCCGAGGGCATCGAGGCCGTCGAGGTCACCGCGGCCGCACGCGAGGGCGATCCGGCGGCGCTGGACTGCTTCGAGGAGATCGGCAACTGGCTCGGCCAGGGGCTGGCCGACCTGGCCGCCGCCCTCGACCCCGGGCGCTTCGTGATCGGCGGAGGCGTCGCGGACGCGGGGGAGCTCCTGCTGGCGCCGGCCCGGCGCGCGTTCGCCCTGCGCCTCACCGGCGGGGGGTTCCGCCCGAACGCCGAGATCCGCCTCGCCGAGCTCGCGAACGACGCGGGGATGGTCGGCGCGGCGGACCTGGCCCGCAGCCGCTGACCGGTTGTCGCGGATGTCGCTATGCCCGAATTGGTCACTTCGGGCCATGGTGCGAGCACGCTGCGTGAGGGACCGTCTCCTGCATGTCGACCCCTTCCTCGTCCGCATCGACCACCACCGCCACGACCTGCTGCCGTCGGCAGATGTCGAGCATCGAGGTGGCCACCCGTGGCGTCACCCTGATCCTGCACAGCTGCACCGCGTGCGGCCGGCACCTGTGGGAGCGCGATGGCGAGCTGGCCGACCGCGCCGAGCTGCTGGAGGGCGTGAAGACCTTCCTCGAGCAGCCGCGCATCCCGACGCCGCGCCGCCGCCGCACGCCCTCTGCCTGACTGACGCCTGCCGTCTGACGGCGGGCGGCCCTCGGTGAGGGTCGTCAGCTGGAACGTCCGCTCCCTGCGCGACGACAGCGCCGGGGTGGCCGCCGTCCTGCGGGACCTGCGGCCCGACATCGCGCTCGTGCAGGAGGCCCCCCGCCTGCTGGGCTCGCGGTGCGCGAACGCACGCCTGGCCCGGCGGGCCGGTCTGGTGCGGGTGGTCGGGGGAGCGTCCGCCGCGGGCAACCTGCTGCTGGTCTCGGCCTCCGTCCGGGTGCTGTCGTCGCAGGCCGTGCGCCTGCCCAAGCGGCCCGGCCTGCACCGGCGCGGCGCGGTGCGCGCTTCCCTGGAGGTGGACGGCTACCGGCTCACGGTCCTCGGCACGCACCTCGACCTGGAGGCCGCCGCCCGGCTGGCGTCGGCGGCACGGCTGCGGGGGCTCGGCCCGGTCGACGTCGTCGCGGGCGCCCTCAACGAGCAGCCGGGCGGACCCGCGTGGCGGGCGCGGTCCGACGGGCTGGTGGACGTGGCGGCGGCGTGCGGCCCGACGTTCCCGCTGAGCGCGCCCCGGCGGCG
>JBKJQM010000406.1:0-3793 GCA_046594005.1 Mycobacteriales bacterium | reverse complement strand
GCGCGGGACTGACCGGCAGCAGCGGCACCTCCAGTTCCGACGACCCCGCCGTCGGCGCCGGCCCGGCCGCCGGGCTGCCGGTCGCCGTGACCACCCGCCTCGACGCTGCCGTCGCCGGCGTGGACCGCACCCGCAAGGCCCTGCTCAGCGGCCCGGCCGCCGTGGTCAGCGCCGCCCTCGCGCTGGACGCCGCGGACGAGGCCTGCGCCACGGGCAGCGCCGCGAAGGCCACCACGGCCCGGCGGGCCGTGCGCACGGCCCTTCCCCCGAGCCGCAGCGCGCTGGCCGCCACGAAGGCACGTGCGTCGGCGTACCGGACAGCACTGCGGGACCTGCGGTCCGCGGCCGCGCCGCTCGCGGTCGCGCAGGAGCAGGCCCTGATCACGGCCGTCACCACGGGGGAGCAGGAGGCCAAGGCCATGGAGGCGTTCACCGCCGCGGCGCTGTCGGCCTGGCCCGCCTACACCGCGCTGGACCAGGCGCAGTCCACCTGGGTCGACCACGCGTCGGCCGGCTGGTACCGCACCTCGACCGAGGCGGCCGGCGCGTACGCCGTCGCCGTCCGGTCGCAGCGGGCGGCGCTCGAGCAGGCGCGCGCCGCACTGCGGCGTGCCGACGAGGGGCGCCGCTCGGCCACCGAGCAGCAGCGGGCCGCCCTGGCTGCTGCCGACGCGGCGCTCGAGGGGCTTCGCGGACCTGCGTGATCGCGGCGCGGTGGGAGCGGCCGCGCCGTACCCTCTGCCCTGTGCTGTCCCTCCTCGCGCCGCGTTCGCGCAGCGCGCGGACGGCCGTGGTGGCGGGCGCCGTGGTCCTGCAGCTCGTCGCGGGCCTGGTCGCAGCCACCGTGGTGGACGACGCGACGACCACCGCCCCGGCCGGCTCCACCACCCGGGCCCGCTCCGTACCGCAGGCCGGCGATGTCGGCGACGCGGTCCGCGACGCCGAGGAGCAGCGGGCGGCGGCCGTCTCGCGGCTGCTGGACACCCGGGCGGCGGCGGTGCTCGGTCGCGACCGGGATGCCTTCCTCGCCACCGTCGACCCGCGGGCGGCGGCGTTCCGGGCCCGTCAGGCGGCGCTGTTCGACGCGCTCGCCCAGGTGCCGCTGGGGACGTGGGAGTACGCGCTCGGCGCGGGCACGGGTCAGCCGCCGGACAGCCAGCTGGACACGAGGTACGGCCGCGAGCAGTGGTGGGCGCCCGACGTCTCGCTGAGCTACACGCTGGCCGGGTTCGACGAGCGGCCCGTCATCGCCGACCACCACCTGACGTTCGTGCGCACGTCTGGTCGCTGGCTGCTCGGCGCCGACGACGACTTCGCTGCCGTCGGCCTCGCCACGCCGCGGGCGCTGTGGGACCGCGGGCCGGTCGTCGCCGTCCGCGCCAAGGGCGTGCTGGTCCTCGGCCACGCCGACACCCCGAAGCTGCTGCGCAACGTCGCCGCCGTCGCCGCCGACGCCATCCCGCGCGTCACCGCCGTGTGGGGCGCGTGGTCCCAGCGCGCGGTCGTGGTCGTGCCCTCGTCGGGCGACGAGATGTCCGAGCTGCTCGGCTCCACCGGCGACCTCTCGCAGATCGCCGCGGTCGCGACCGCCGAGCTGCGGGGCGGCACCGACGAGTACGACCCCGCCGGCGACCGGATCCTGGTCAACCCCCAGACGTTCCCCAAGCTGGGGCAGCTGGGCCGGCGCGTCGTACTGACGCACGAGATCACCCACGTCGCGACCCGCCGCGCCAGCGGTCCGGCGGTGCCGGCCTGGCTGGCGGAGGGGTTCGCCGACTACATCGGCTACCTCGACGTCGACGTGCCGCTCGCGGTGTCCGCCCGCGACCTGCGCCGGGACGTGCGCGCCGGCAAGGCGCCGACGGCGCTGCCCGTCGAGAACGACTTCGACGGGGCAAACGAGGGGCTGCCGGCGGCGTACGAGGCTGCCTGGCTGGCCGTGCGCCTGCTCGCCCGGGAGCACGGGCGGGCGGGGCTGCTCGAGCTCTACCGCGCGGTCGGTGCGAGTCGCGGCGTGCCGTCGGCGCAGGCCGTCGAGACGGCGCTGCGCGAGCAGCTCGGCACGTCGACCGACGAGCTGACCGCCGACTGGCGCGCGTACCTCCAGCAGCAGCTCGGGTGAGCCGCCGCGCCCCCGCGGTCGCGCTCGTCCTGCTGCTCGCCGGCCTCGGCGTCGCCCTGCTGCTGACGGTCCCGTGGACCGTGCTGCCGGGCGCGCACCTGCGCCCCGACCCGTCGCTCGACTTCGACGCGGCTCAGCGGGCGCGCGAGGTCGCCTTCCACGACGCGCTGCGGCCGACGGCGTACGGCGCGCTGGCGCTGTCCCTGGTCGTCGCGTCGCTGCTGGGCTTCACGCGCTGGGGTGCTCGGCTCGTCGGGCGGCTGCCGGGCGGCTGGGCCGGGCAGGTCGTCCTCGGCACGCTCGCGGTCACGGCGCTGGTCCGCCTGGCCACGGTGGCGCTGAGCGCCCGCAGCGAGGCGGTGCTGCGGGAGTACGGCCTGTCGACGCAGACCTGGGGCTCGTGGTCGCTCGACGTCGTCAAGGGCGTCCTGGTCGACAGCGCCCTGAGCGCCCTCGCGCTGCTGGCGCTGGTCGCGGTCGCCCGCGCCGCGCGGCGCACCTGGTGGGCGTGGGGGGCTGTCGCCACCGCTGCGCTGGTGGTCCTCGGCTCGTACGCCTATCCCGTGCTGGTCGAGCCGGTCTTCAACTCCTTCACCCCGCTGGCGGCAGGCCCGCTGCGTGACGAGGTCCTCGACCTGGCCCGCCGGGACGGGGTCGCCGTCGACGACGTGTTCGTGGCGGACGCGTCGCGTCGTACGACCTCGCTGAACGCCTACGTCAGCGGCTTCGGCAGCAGCCGCCGGGTCGTCTTGTACGACACGCTCGTCCAGCAGGCGACGCCCGAGGAGGTGGCGCTGGTCGTGGCGCACGAGCTCGGGCACGCGAAGCGCAACGACGTCCTGGCCGGCACGCTGCTCGGCGCGCTGGGCACCGCAGCCGCCGTCTGCGGGCTGGCGCTGCTGCTGTCGTGGGGGCCGGTGCGCCGCCGCTCCGGGGCCGACGGCATGCACGACCCGCGGGTGGTGCCGCTCGTGCTCGCGCTCGTCGTCGTCGGGACCGTCGTCGCCGGGCCCGCGTCGAACCTGGTCTCGCGCCGCATCGAGGCCCGCGCCGACGTGCACGCGCTGGACCTCACCCGCGACCCGGTCACCTTCCGCGCCTCGCAGGTCCGGCTGGCGCTGTCGAACCTGTCCGACCTCGAGCCGCACCCGCTGGCGTACGCGCTGTTCGCCACCCACCCCAGCACCACCGAGCGGCTGTCGCTGGCCCGCGAGTGGGAGCGGCTGCGGTCGTGAGGACTTTGGTCGTCACCAACGACTTCCCGCCCCGGGCCGGCGGCATCCAGGCGTTCGTCCACAGCCTGGCCTCGCGCCTGCCGGACGGCGAGGTGGTGGTGTACGCGCCGGCGTGGAAGGGCGCGGCTGCCTTCGACGCCGAGCAGGGCTTCCCGGTGGTGCGCCACCCGAGCTCGCTGATGCTGCCGGTGCCGGACGTCCTGCGGCGGGTCCGCGACATCGCCCGGGCCGAGGGCTGCGACCGCGTCTGGTTCGGCGCCGCTGCCCCGCTCGCGCTACTGGCCCGGCCACTCGGGCTGTCGCGCTCGGTCGCCTCGACGCACGGTCACGAGGTCGGCTGGGCGCTGCTGCCCGGCGCGCGTCAGGCGTTGCGGCGGATCGGCCGGGACGTCGACGTGGTGACGTACCTCGGCGCGTACACGCAGCGACGGCTCGC
>JBKJQM010000232.1:0-7289 GCA_046594005.1 Mycobacteriales bacterium | reverse complement strand
CAGCATCGACCTGCTGGTCGAGAGCGACGCGCAGCCGACGCCGCTGCCGGACATCCCCGCCACCGACGTGGACAAGCAGATCGCCGTGCACGCAGCGCGTTTCGTGCCGGACGGCGCGACCATCCAGACCGGCATCGGCGGCATCCCGAGCGCCATCGCGGCGCACCTCGCGGCCGGACCGGGCGGCGACTACGGCGTGCACTCCGAGATGTTCACCGACGGCCTGATGCAGCTGCACCGCGCCGGCAAGGTCACCAACGCGCGGAAGGGGCGGTACGACGGCGTCTCCGTCACGACCTTCGCCATGGGGACGCCGGACCTCTACCGCTGGCTGCACGAGAACGACGACGTCGCGTTCCTGCCCGTCGACCTGGTCAACGCACCCCATGTCATCGAGCAGAACCGCCTCATGACGACCATCAACGGCGCGTTGGCGGTCGACGTGCACGGCCAGGTCGTCGCGGACACCATCGCCGGCGCGCAGTACTCCGGCATCGGCGGCGCGGAGGACTTCACGGCCGGGCCCGGCTTGAAGGACGAGCAGCGCGCGCTGCTGTGCCTGCCGGCGACGGTCACCGTCGACGGCGAGCTGCGGTCGCGCATCCTGCCGTTCTTCGAGGCCGGCACCGTCATCACGACGCCGCGCCACCACGTCGACGTGGTGGTGACGGAGTACGGCGCCGCCGAGCTCGAGGCCAAGACGGTCCGCCAGCGAGGCGAGGCCCTCGCGGCGGTGGCGCACCCGGACTTCCGCGACGAGCTGCTGGCCGCCGCCGAGCGAGCCTCGAGGGGCCGCTCACCGCTGCCGCCGCGCTGACGGCAGGGAGCTACCAGGCGGCGGGGGCGTAGTCCTTGAGGAAGACGCCGTGCAGGTCCTCGCCGAGCTCCCCGCGCACGATCGGGTCGTAGACGCGTGCCGCGCCGTCGACCAGGTCGAGCGGAGCCGCGAAGCCCTCCTCGTGCAGGCGCGCCTTGAGCGGGTGCGGGCGCTCGTCGGTGATCCAGCCGGTGTCGACGGCGGTCATGAGGATGCCGTCCTGCTCGAGCATCTCCTGCGCGCTGGTGCGGGTCAGCATGTTCAGCGCGGCCTTGGCCATGTTGGTGTGCGGGTGGCCGGGACCCTTGTAGCCACGGCCGAACTGGCCCTCCATCGCAGACACGTTCACGACGTAGGTGCGGCGGTGCGGTGAGGCGGCCAACGACGACCGGAGCCGTCCGATGAGCACGAACGGCGCCACGGAGTTGCACAGCTGGACCTCGAGCAGCTCGAGGGCGTCGACCCGGTCGACGGTGCGCGTCCAGCTGTTGACGTCGTCCAGGTCCGGCACGAGACCGCCTGCGTCGATGGCGGTCTGGTCCGCGACGCGGTCCAGCGAGGCCGATCCCGAGGTCAGCGCCAGCGCAGTCAGGGCGTGCGCGGTGAACGCCGGCGTCTGCCCTGCGGACAGAGCCGGTGGGTGCGCGTCGGCGGCGTGACCGAGGTCGACGACCTCCGGCAGCGGGCCGCTCGGCAGCTCCGCGCGCTCGGCGGCGACGAGCTGGGAGTACGCGCCAGGTGAGCGGCGGACGGTCTGCGCGGCGTTGTTGATGAGGACGTCGAGCGGCCCGCGGGAGGCGACCTCGTCGGCCAGCGCGATGACCTGGGCCGGGTCGCGCAGGTCGATGCCGACCACGTGCAGCCGGTCGATCCAGTCGGCGCTGTCGGGCATCGAGGTGAAGCGGCGCACGGCGTCAGCGGGGAAGCGCGTCGTGATGGTGGTGTCCGCGCCGTCCCGCAGCAGCCGCAGCGCGATGTGCATGCCGATCTTCGCGCGGCCGCCGGTGAGCAGCGCACGGCGCCCGGTCAGGTCCGTGCGGGCGTCGCGACGGGACCTGTTGAGGGCCGCGCACGGGGGACAGAGCTGGTGGTAGAAGGCGTCGACGTCGACGTAGCGCTGCTTGCACTGGTAGCAGGCACGCGCCCTCTGCAGCGTCCCCGCGAGCGGCGCCTCGGTGGTCGCCGTGGACAGGGGCAGCCCTCGCGTCTCGTCGTCGATGCGGCCCGGGGCGGCGGTGGCGGTGGCGGCGGTGACCGCGGCGTCGTGGGCCAGCTGCGCGTCGCGCCGCTCGCGCCGCCGCCGCTCCTTGGCCTGCTTGAACAGCCGCGCCGTGGCGAGCCGGACGGCGACGGCGTCGGGGTGGTCGACGGGCAGGTCGTCGAGCTCGGCGATGACCTGCAGTGCCGTCTCGAGGCGGTCCCGGTCGACGCCGGCGCGCAGGTCGTCGTCCTGCAGCGTCATCGCGTCGTACGTCCTTCGGGTCCGGTCTGGTGGTCTCCCAGGTTACGGGCGGCGGGCGAGGACGAGCGCCGCGACGACGACGTGCCAGGCGTCCACGACGGTCAGCCCGAGCCGCTGCAGGCCCCCGCTGCCGTCGACGACGAGCGTCCCGACCAGCGCGCCCGCCGACACCAGGCCGACGGCGGTGCTCGCCAGGCGGGCCGGGCCGCGCAGCCCGGTCGCGGCCACGAACGGCGTGGCCGCCATCGCGAGGTAGCCGGTGCCGGCAGCGACCGCGTGCAGGACGTCCTGCGTCCCGCCGCCCTCCCGCGACAGCGGCAGCAGCGCGACGCCGAGGGTGGCAAGGCCGGCCACCGTGACGACCGGGCGCAGGGCCGGCACTGCCAGCTCCTCGGACACCGTCTTCGCCCACACGGGGACCAGCACGCCGAACGCCACGAAGCAGGCCGTCATGGCCGCGCGGGTGGGCGCGCCCTCGCGGGCCAGCTGGCTGATGGCGTCGGACAGCGGGTCGTACCCGTCGGTCCGCAGGCCGTTGACGAGCCAGCCGCCCACGAACGCGATCGGTCCGGCGATGCCGCACGCTGCGCCGAGCCGGCGGGGGACGTCCATGCTCGGAAGGGTAGGGGGCGTGACGCGCCCGCGTTCCCCGCTTCCCGCGGCTCGTGGTCGTCGCAGAGCCCGCACTGCCCTCTGGAACGACCACCCGCCGCGGGAAGCGGCAGGCAGGACTACAGCTGCAGCGAGGTGATGTTGGTGAACTCCTCCACGCCGAGCGGACCGAGCTCGCGGCCGTACCCGCTCTGGCCGAAGCCGCCGAAGGGCGCGGTCGGGTTGAAGACGCCGCCGTTGACGCCGACCTGGCCCGTGCGCATGCGCTTGGCGAAGGCGACCGCGCGGTCGCGGTCCGAGGCCCACACCGCGCCGGACAGGCCGTACGGCGTGCCGTTCGCGACCTCGAGCGCCTCGTCGTCACCGCCGTCGTACGGGACGACCGTCAGGACCGGCCCGAAGACCTCCTCCTGCTCGATGGTGGAACCCGCCTCGGCGACCAGCACCGTCGGCTGCACGAAGAAGCCGGTGGGCTGGTTCTCGGGCTGGTCCGCCCCGCCCGCGATGAGCTTGGCGCCGTCGTCGACGGCGCGGCGGATGTAGTCGCGCACCCGCTCCTGCTGGACCTTGCTGACGAGCGGCCCCTGCTGGGTGTCGGGTGACAGCGGGTCGCCGACGGGTGCGAACTGCGCGAAGACCTCCAGCAGGCCCTCGACCTCGGCGAGGCGCGAGCGCGGGACGAGCAGCCGGGTGAGGGCGCTGCACGTCTGGCCGGAGTTGATGAGGCAGCCGGTCAGGGATCCGGCGATGGCGTTGCCGAGCTCGTCGGCGGACAGGTCGTCGAGCAGCACCGAGGCGCTCTTGCCGCCGAGCTCGAGCGACGTGCGCTTCGGGGCGGCGGAGGCCAGCTCGGCGACACGTCGACCGGCGCGGGTCGAGCCGGTGAACGACACCATGTCGACGAGCTCGTGCTTCACGATCGCCTCGCCCACGACCGGACCGGTGCCGGGCACCAGGTTGAAGACGCCCGGAGGCAGGCCGACCGAGTCGATGACCT
Source organism: Mycobacteriales bacterium (assembly GCA_046594005.1). GTDB lineage: Bacteria > Actinomycetota > Actinomycetes > Mycobacteriales > SCTD01 > SCTD01. The sequence goes on along the minus strand of JBKJQM010000232.1, from coordinate 3,401 downwards.
CGGCGAGGAGGTAGGCGACGCCCGGTACGAGCTCGGACGGCTTGACGACGACGGTGCAGCCGGCGGCCAGGGCCGGTGCGACCTTGGCCGCGATCTGGTGCAGCGGGTAGTTCCACGGCGTGATGGCGCCGACGACGCCGACCGGCTGACGCACGAGCACGGAGTTGCCCGAGGTGCGCTCCCACTCGACCTCGCGCACGACGTCCTCCATGGACGCGAAAGAGATGACCGGCAGCCCGGCCTGCACCATGACGGCGAGCTGCCAGGGCGCGCCCATCTCGGTGGCGGCGGCGAGGGCCACCTCCTGGGCGCGGGCTTTGAGGCCCTCGGCGATGGCGGTGCAGAACTTCACCCGGTCGTCGAGCGAGGTGGCGGCCCAGGCCGGGAGCGCCCGCGCAGCTGCGCGGACGGCCTTGTCGACGTCCTCGACCGTGCCCTCGGGGACGTGCCCGATGACCTGCTCGGTGAACGGGTTGGTCACCGGCAGGGTCGCGGTGCCGGTGGACGGGATGAACGCGCCGTCCACGTAGATCGTGTCGCGGGTGTGCTCCATGTACGGGATCTCCTAGGCCGCGGGGGCGGCGTCGAGGGCCGCGTCGGCGGCGGGCTTCTGGGCGGCGGGTGCCTCGTCGCGCTGGCCGCTGATGTGCTCGGCGGTGCGGTGCGCGAGGGCCATGCAGGTGAGCATCGGGTTGGCGCCCGAAGGGGTCGGGAACGCGCTGGTGTCGCCGATCCAGACACCCTCGACGTCGTGCAGCTCACCGGTCGGCCTGGCCACCGAGGTGGCCGGGTCGGTGCCCATGCGGGCGCTGCCCATCTGGTGCGCCGAGCCCATGAACAGCCCGCCCGCGCCGATGTGCACCTGGTCGAGCTCGTCGACCCAGGCGTCGACGTCGTCGCCGCGCTTCCAGACGCGCGGCGTGGTGCCGAACCACATCTCCTCGGCCCCGGCCGCCTCGTGCAGCTGGGCCATGACGCGCAGGCCCTTGCGGTAGGTGGCGATGTCGCGCTCGTCGGTGAGGGCGTACGTGTGCACCGCCTCGCCGGCGGCGTCGATCGTGACCTGGCCGCCGGTGTGGTCGCGGATGACGAACAGGAAGTCCGACATGCGGCCGAGCTTGCTCATCGCCTCCTTCGCCTGACGGCCGTCGCGGCGGGCCAGCTGGAAGGCGAAGACGCCCGTGTAGTACTGCGAGCCCTCGACCAGCAGGCCGTAGCCATCGCCGAGGTCGCGGAACTCGTCCATGATCGCCGACTGCGGCGGGCCCCACCACGCGTGCTGGTCCTCCGGGTAGACCCCGAAGATGCCGGCGCTCGGGTGCAGGTACAGGTGGTGGCCGGCGGCGGGGCCGCCGATCCCGGAGCGCAGCAGCAGCGCCGGCGTCTCGAGCGCACCACAGGCGACGACGACCTGAGGGGCCTTGACCTGCACGCGCCGGGTCTCGCCGGTGGCGGGGTCGGTGTACGTGGCGGCGACCCCGCACGCGCGGCCGTCCTCGACGCAGACCTGGTCGGCCTTGGTGTTCGCGAGGATCTGCGCGCGATGGTCGTACGCGTCGCGCAGGTAGGTGTTCAGGGTGCCGCGCTTGCTGCCGCTCGGGTCGCCGAACTGCGTGTAGCCGGCGGCCACCGGGTCGTACGTCGCCGCGTCGACGTTGCGGACCGCCGTGTGCCAGGACCAGCCGAGCGTGTCGGCGCCCTCCGCGATCCGCTGGTGCGGGCCGTTGCGGTCCGAGCACGAGTCGGTCGCGCTCATGCGGGCGAGGACCGCCTCGAGGTGACGGTCGAACTCCGGCGTGTCCACGTCGGTGAGCCCGTGCTCGCTCGCCCACTCGCGGCGCATCTCGGCGCTCGGCTTCACGCAGTTGTGCCAGTTGATCGTGGTGCCGCCGCCGAGGGTGGCGCCGGCGAGCAGGCCGATGTTGCCGTCGGCGCTCACCGACAGCCCGTTGCGGTACATCATCGTGGTGCTGGCCTCGATCTCGAGCTGGCGGTAGTCGCGCTCGCTCGTCGCGCCGCCGGCCTCGAGGACCACGACGCGCTTGCCCTGGGTGGCGAGGACGCCGGCGATCGTGCCCCCGCCCGCGCCGGACCCGACCACCACGACGTCGGCCTCGAGCACCTCGCCGTCGGTCGGGACGTACGTCGTGATGTACGGCTCGTCCGACGGCGGCGTGATGACCGGACCCGGGTAGCCGTACTGGGCCCAGAAGGGGTTGCGCCCGCTCTCGTCGACGATCGAGTGCGCCAGCATGCAGGCGCCGCCACGCAGGGTGGACAGCGCCACGGCTGCCTCGGGGGCCAGCGCCATCATCGTGCCGAGCATGCCCTCGCGGGCGCCGCGGCCCTGGTGCTGGAAGCCCAGCATGGCCAGGCCGTCCAGCAGCTGCGCGACGCCGGCCTGGTCGGCTTCGGGGAGGGTCGCGAGGAACTGCGCGAGCCCCTCGTCGGCGCCGACGTCCGAGCCGGACGTGGCCCAGAAGCCGTGCGGGTCCTCGCCGTCCGGCGCGGGCAGCGAGGGCACCGCGGTGTCGACGAGGGCGCGCAGGACGGCGCGCTGGACGGGGGACAGCTCTGCCACGGGGGTGCTCCAAGCGGTCGGGTGTGACGAGCCTGACATCCCGCCGCCACATCGGCAAGGGGGCTTTCCTACTTCACGGCCCGGGCGGAGAATACGGAGAGGAAGACCTCGACCGCCACCGGCAGCAGGTCCTGCGGGGGCGTGCGGGGCTCGCTGAGCAGCCAGTGGACGAGCAGCTCGTCGAAGGCGCCGATGAGCGAGATGGCGACCCGGTCGAACGGCCGGTCCACGAGCTGGCCGTCGGCGACCAGCAGGCGGTACTGCTCCTCGGTCGCTTCGGCGAACGAGGCGATGACGCCGCGCCGGTGCTGCTCCAGCCAGGGGCTGACGCCGATCGCCTCGAGCTGCAGGATGCGGGCTCGCCTGGGGTCGTCGGTCTGGTGCGCGATGGCGGCCCGCAGGCCGGCGGTGATGCGCGCCTCCGCCGTCAGCGGCGCGGCCTCCTGGGCCTGCCGCACGAGGCGCCCGGTCTCGAGGACGATCTCGTCGTAGAGGTCCGCCATGAGCTGCTCGCGTCCCGGGTAGAGCTCGTAGAAGTGGCGCGGCGACACGTTGGCCTGCGCGCACAGGGCGGTGAGCGAGGTGGCGGCGTAGCCGGTCGTGCCGAAGAGCTCGAGGGCCGCGTCCAGCAGTCGCCGCCGCCGGCCCTCGCGTCGCTCCTGCGGGCTCTGGCCGCGCCACGGCCGACCCTCGACGGCCGCGGGCTCGGCAGGCTCGGCCGTCATGACCGGCGCGGCACGCCCCGCGCCGCGTCACGCTCGATCGCCTGGTGGCGCTTGCGGCAGTAGCGCATGCCGAACACGCCGAGGACGATGCCGTA
>JBKJQM010000384.1:0-2568 GCA_046594005.1 Mycobacteriales bacterium | reverse complement strand
CGGCGGCCTCGGCCTCGGCCTGGTGGAGCTGGCGCTGCTGCTGGAGGAGGCCGGCCGCACCGCCGCCCCCGTCCCGCTGCTCGGCGGCCTCGCCATGGGGGCGGCCGCGATCGTCCGCCACGGCACACCCGCCCAGCAGAAGGCGCTGCTGCCGGGCGTCGCCGACGGCTCGCGGGTCATCACCGCGGCGCTGGTCGAGGCGCTCGGCGACGAGGCGACCCCGGCGACGACGGCCCGCCGTGACGGCGACGGCTGGGTCCTGAACGGCACCAAGACCTGCGTGCCCGCAGGGCTGCACGCCGACCTGGTCCTCGTGTCCGCCACCACCGACTCCGGACCGGCGCTGTTCCTCGTCGACCCGGCGGCCGCCGGCGTCACGCTGTCGCGCCAGGACACCATCGCCTGGGTGCCGGAGGCGCTGCTGGTGCTCGACGGCGTACGGGGCGAGCTGCTCGGGACGGGCGGCGGTGCGGTGCTGGACGACGTCCTGGCCGTCTCCACCGCTGCCACCTGCGCGGTGCTCGGCGGCATGGCGTCCGCTGCCGTGCGGCTGACCGCGTCGTACACCCGGACCCGGGAGCAGTTCGGCCAGCCGATCGCGCTCTTCCAGGCCGTCGGCCAGCGGGCTGCCGACGCGTTCATCGACACCACGACGATCCGCCTGACGATGCTGCAGGCGGTCTGGCGGCTCGAGCAGCGGCTGCCCGCCGACAAGGAGGTCGCCGTCGCGAAGTACTTCGCCTCCGACGCCGGCCAGCGCGTCGTGCGCGCCGCGACCCACCTGCACGGCGGCATGGGGGTCTCGCGGGAGTACCCGCTGCACCGCTACTACGTCGGCGCCAAGCACCTCGAGCTCACCCTCGGCGGCGGCACCCGGCAGCTGGCCCGGCTCGGCCGGCTGCTGGCCGACGAGCCGGTGCCGGTCTAGGAGCCGGCCAGCAGGCGGGCCATCCAGGCCTCGACGGCGTCGGCGTCCCGGGGCAGGGCGGCCGACAGGTTCACCGGGGCGCCGTCGGTGACGACGATGTCGTCCTCGATGCGGACGCCGATGCCGCGCAGGTCCTCGGGCACCGTGAGGTCGTCGGGCTGGAAGTACAGCCCCGGCTCGACGGTGAGCACGTAGCCCGGCTGCAGCGGGCCCTTGCGGTAGACCTCGGACCGCGCGTGGGCGCAGTCGTGCACGTCGATCCCGAGCATGTGGCTGACGCCGTGCAACGTGTAGCGGCGGTAGAGCTGCGCATCCTCGGCCAGCGCCGCCGCAGCGTCCTCGAGCACCCCGAGCTCCGCGAGGCCGTGCGCGAGCACCTGCATCGAGGCGCGGTGCGGGTCGAGGAAGTCGGCCCCGGCGACGCAGGCCGCGATCCCGGCCTCCTGCGCCCGGAACACCAGGTCGTACACCTGCCGTTGGCGCGGCGTGAACGTCCCGCTCACCGGCAGGGTGCGGGTGATGTCGGCGGTGTAGAGCTCGTGGCCCTCGACGCCCATGTCCAGCAGCACCAGCTGGCCGTCCTCGACGGGGCCGTCGTTGTCGGTCCAGTGCAGCGTGCAGGCGTGCGCCCCCGCCGCGCAGATCGAGCCGTAGCCGACGTCGTTGCCCTCGACCCGCGCGCGCAGCCCGAAGACCCCCTCGATCCAGCGCTCGCTGGTCCCCTTCGCCCGGTCGAGCTGCCGTACGACGTCCTCGAAGCCGAGGGCGGTGGCGTCGCAGGCGTCCTGAAGCTGTCCGATCTCGTGCTCGTCCTTGACCAGCCGCAGCTCCGACAGGAACGTCGTCAGCTCGGCGTCGCCGTCCTCGGTCGTCTCGAACAGCGCCTCGACGCGCGCGTCGTGGCCGCGCACGACCCGGGCAGGGCCGGACAGCTTGTCGAGCTCCTCGAGCGGGCACGTCTGGACGCCGAGCAGCGCGCTCGTCGCCTCGAGGGACGGGCGCGGCCCGACCCACAGCTCGCCGTAGACCCGGTCGGTGAAGAAGGCCGGCGTGTCGCGACCCATGACGGGCGCCTGGTAGAGCACCGAGCTGCCGTCGGCCTCCACCACGAGCACCGCGTCGGGCTCGTGCGAGCCGACCAGGTGCGCGAACTCGGTCGCGGGCCGGAACCGGTACTCGGTGTCGTTGGACCGGGTGCGGTAGCCGCCCGTCGGCACGACGAGCCGCTCGCCGGGGAAGCGCTCGGCCAGGGCGGCACGACGACGCGCGCGGTAGGGAGCGGCGGGGTGCGCGGCCGGCAGCTCCTCGGTGCGGGGCGCCCACCCGGTGGTCATGAACTCCAGCAGGGCGGCCGGTCGGTCCGGGTCGTGGCTCGCCGTGCCCGGGGTGTCCTGGTTGACCGGCTGCTCGCTCGGGCGCTCACTCATCCGGCGAGCGTACGACCGCCGGTCCGGGTCGTGGTGCAGCGCTGGCGCGGGGTCGAGGACAGGCTGGTGAGCTCGGCGGCGGCGCGCTTGGCGTGCCGGCCGTCGTGCTCGAGGCAGGCGTCGGCGTAGGCCTGCCAGGCGATGCGCACGACGTCGTTGTCGATGCTCATGGTGGGCTCCGGGGCTGGAAGTGCGATCTGCGGCTCAGCCTCC
>JBKJQM010000497.1:0-4076 GCA_046594005.1 Mycobacteriales bacterium | reverse complement strand
ACGTGCGAGCGTCGCGGTGCAGGCGGGAGACCAGCTCGGTGACCGCGCCGGCGAGCGCGGCGCGGCGCTCGGGCGCGACCTCGGCGAGCGCCTCGGCCAGCTGGGCGACGTGGAAGTCGTGGACCCGGGCCAGCGCGCGGCGGCCCTTCGTCGTGGCCAGGTAGTGCGAGACCCTGCCGTCACTGCGCGAGGCCTGCCGCGCCACGAGACCGTCCGCCTCGAGCTGCTGCAGGGTGCGGCTCGCGGTGGGCTGACTCAGGTCGAGCGCGCTCGCCAGCCGCGTCGTCGAGATCGGGCCCTCGTCCGCGACCAGCGACAGGAACCGGAGCCCGCTGCGGCTGACCTGGACGCGGGTGGCGCGCACCGTCTCCTCGTGGAACCGCGGCGAGCCCGACAGCCGGTAGAGGTCGTTGAGCGCCGACGCCAGGTCGCTCAGGTGCGTGTCGCTCATACGTGGAGTCTGACCCAAGATGCATGCAGTACGCAAGGGTCTTGCCGGAGCAGCGGTCACGCGCCGTACCCGCCGTCCACGTCGAGCTTCTGACCGGTGATGAAACCGGCCCGGTCGGAGGCCAGGAAGCAGACGGCCTCGGCGACGTCGCGAGCCGTGCCGAACCGGCGCAGCGGCGTGTTGCGTCGGGCGGCCTCCAGCGCTGCGTCGTCGAGGTCTCCGGAGGCGATGAGCCGCTGGGCCATGCCGTCGCTGAGCATCCCGGGGCCGACGCAGTTCACCCGGACACCGAAACGCCCCTCCTCAGCCGCGAACCCGCGCACCAGCGCTTCGACCGCCGCCTTCGGCGCCGCGGACAGCCCGTCGCGTACGGCGTAGCGGGCCGTTGCCGCCGTGGTGACCGCGACGACGCAGCCCGAGGACGCGCGCAGCGCCGGCAGCGCGGCGTGCACCAGCGCGAAGAAGGCCGCCGCATCCGCGTCGAGCTGGGCGCGCATGTCCGCCGGTCGGACGGCGCTGAGGTGCCGCATCGGGACGTGCGGACCCGCGGCGTAGACCAGCACGTCGAGCCCTCCCACGTCGGCCGCGACCTGTGCGACCGTCGCCGCGACGGCGTCCAGGTCGCCGAGGTCCAGCCGGTAGCCGTGACTCCCCTTCGACTGCAGCTGCTCGGCCTTCTCGTGCGACCGCAGGTAGGTGAACGCCACCTCGTGGCCCTGCTCCCGCAGCAGCGCGACGACCTCGCGGCCGATCCCTCCGGTGCCGCCGGCGACCAGCGCGGTCACGGCGCCAGCACCCTCACCGTCGGTCCCCTCGTCGCAGCGCCAAGACTGGAACACGTTCTACCACCGGTGCTAGGTTGCGGCCATGTCGATCTCAGACGGCCGGGTGGTCGTGGTGACGGGGGCCGGCCAGGGCATCGGACGCGCCCACGCGCTGGCTTTCGCGGCCGACGGGGCGCAGGTCGTCGTCAACGACGTGGGCGAGGCGGCAGACGCCGTCGCCTCCGAGATCACCGCCGGCGGCGGCACTGCGGTGGCCTGTCGCGCGGACGTCTCGGACTGGCACGGCGCGGCTCGCCTGGTCACCGTCGCGGTGGACACGTACGGCCGGCTGGACGCCCTGGTGAACAACGCCGGGCTGGTCCGCGACCGGATGCTGGTGAACATGTCCGAGGACGAGTGGGACCTGGTCCTGAAGGTCGACCTGAAGGGCCACTTCTGCCCGCTCCGGCACGCTGCGGCCTACTGGCGCGACCAGTCGAAGGCCGGCACCCCGGTGCAGGCCCGCGTCGTGAACACCTCGTCCGGCGCCGGCCTCATGGGCAGCGTCGGGCAGGGCAACTACGCCGCCGCGAAAGCAGGTGTGGTCGCGCTGACGCAGGTCGCCGCGGCGGAGCTGGCGCGGTACGGCATCACCGTCAACGCGATCGCTCCGGCCGCCCGTACGCCGATGACGGAGAAGGTCTTCGCGCTGACGATGGCCAAGCCCGAGCAGGGCTTCGACCCGATGGCCCCGGAGAACGTCTCGCCCCTGGTGGTCTGGCTGGCCAGCGCCGAGAGCGGTGACGTGACCGGCCGGGTCTTCGAGGTGGAGGCCGGGATCATCGGCGCCGCGGACGGCTGGCAGCACGGACCGAAGCAGGACAAGGGCGCCCGCTGGGAGCCGTACGAGGTCGGCGACGTCGTGCGCTCGCTGCTGAAGGAGGCGCCGGAGCAGGTCCGGCCGTACGGCGCATGACCGCGCCCCTGCAGGAGTTCCGCGAGCAGGTCCGCACCTGGCTGGCCGAGCACCTGGTGGGCGACTTCGCGGCGCTGGTCGGCAGTGGCGGTCCGGGCCGGGAGCACGAGCAGACCGAGCTGCGTACCGAGTGGGAGAAGGAGCTCGGCCGCGGCGGCTGGATCGGCCTGGGCTGGCCGAGTGAGGTCGGCGGTCGTGGCGCCTCCACCGAGGAGCAGGTGGTCTTCCACGAGGAGTACGCCCGGGCCGGTGCCCCTGCGCGGATCGGCCACATGGGTGAGCAGCTGGCCGGTCCGACCATCGCGGCGTTCGGCACGCAGGAGCAGAAGGACCGCTTCCTGCCGGGGATCCTGGCCGGCACCGAGCTGTGGTGCCAGGGCTACTCCGAGCCCGGTGCGGGCTCGGACCTGGCGAACGTCCGCACGAAGGCGGTGCGGCAGGACGACGGCTGGCACGTCGACGGACAGAAGGTCTGGACGTCGCTGGCGCACCTGGCGGACTGGTGCTTCGTTCTCGCCCGCACCGACCCCGAGTCCAGCCGGCACAAGGGCCTGTCGTACCTGCTGGTGCCGATGGACCAACCGGGGATCGACATCCGGCCGATCGTGCAGCTGACCGGGACCTCGGAGTTCAACGAGGTGTTCTTCGACGACGCCGTGACCGGTGCGGACAACGTCGTGGGCGCGCCGGGTGAGGGCTGGCGCGTGGCGATGGGGACGCTCGCGTTCGAGCGTGGCGTCGCGACCCTCGGCCAGCAGGTCGGCTTCGAGCACGAGCTCGACGGCGTCCTGCGTCTGGCGCGGGAGACCGGGGCGGTGGACGACCCGGCCGTGCACGACCGGCTGGTCGACGCCTGGGCAGGGCTGCAGGTGCTGCGGCACACCGCACTGCGCACCTTGGACAGCGACGCGTCCAGCAGTACGGGCGTCGAGGCATCGGTGAGCAAGCTGCTGTGGGCGCCCTGGCACCAGTCGCTCGGCGAGCTCGCGATGGCCGTGCAGGGGCCGTCCGCCACGCTGGTCGACGGCCATGACCTGTCGCCGCTGCAGAACCTCTTCCTGTTCACCCGTAGCGACACGATCTACGGCGGCAGCAACGAGGTGCAGCGCAACATCATCGCCGAGCGCCGTTGGGGCCTGCCCCGCGACGCCTACGTGGCCGGTGGGCGATGAGCAGCACTGCCGAGGAGCTGCGCGAGCTCCGCAGCGCCGTACGCGCCTTCCTCGAGCAGCACGCCCCGGTGCGGGCGCAGCTGCAGCCAGATGGCACGGCGTGGAAGCGGCTGACCGAGGAGCTGGGCCTCGCGGCCCTGCCGGTCGCCGAGGAGAACGGCGGCGCAGGAGCCGGTCTCGTCGAGGTCGGGGTGGTCCTGGAGGAGTGCGGGCGATCGCTGCTGCGTGCGCCCTACCTGTCGACCGTCGTGGCCGCGACCGTCCTGCAGCGCCTCGGCGCCGTCGACCTGCTGCCCGCGATGGCCGACGGCTCCGCGCCCGCTGCGTTGGCGCTCGGCGGCGGGGTCCGCTCCGCCGCGGGTGGACTGACCGGCACGCTCCCCCAGGTCGTCGACGCGGCGGAGGCGGCGCTGCTGCTGGTCGCCGCGGACGACGGGCTGCACCTGGTGCCGCGCGACTCCCCCGGTGTCACCGTCACGCCCCTGCAGGCGCTGGACGCCACCCGTCCGCAGGCCCGCGTGGAGCTCGCCGCCGCGCCGTCGCGGCACGTCGGCGACCTCGGTGCGGTGGAGCACGCGGCCGACCTGCTGCACGTCGCGCTGGCCTGCGAGTCGGTCGGCGCGGCCGAGCGGTGCCTCGAGATGGCGGTGGCGCACCTTCTCGCACGGGAGCAGTTCGGCCGGCCGCTGGGGTCGTTCCAGGCGTTGCGTCAC
>JBKJQM010000493.1:0-8415 GCA_046594005.1 Mycobacteriales bacterium | reverse complement strand
GCCTCGACGCGGGGGACGACCTCCCGCCGCTGCCCACGTTGCGGCTGCGTCGGGACGGCTCGGTCCTCGAGGTGGAGGTCGACGTCGTCGCGCTGCACGACGGCGAGGGGGTCTCCGGCTACCTGTCCGTCGTGCGGAGCGCCCGGAGCACCTCCTCTGTCGAGGCGCTGCTGCAGGCGACGGCCGAGCAGCTGCGCGCGCGCTTCGACCACTCCCCGGTGCCGCAGTCCCTGGTCGACCTGTCTGGCCGGATCCTGCAGGTCAACCCGGCCATGGCGCTCCTGCTCGGCCGCAGCGCGCAGGAGCTGGTCGGCGTCGACGCTGTCACGCTGTACGACGAGGAGGAGCAGGGCGACGTCCTCGCCACGCTGAGCCGCCTGGCCGTCGGGGAGCTGTCTGCGACCAGCGAGGAGCACTCGCTGGTGCGTGCCGACGGCACCCGCGTCCGCTCGATCACCCACGTCACGACCGTCCACGACGAGCAGGGACGACCGCTGCTGGCGGCCGCCGTGCAGGACCTGAGCGGGCAGCGCGACGCGGAGCAGGCAGTGCGCTCGCAGGCGCGCATGTTCGACGCCGTCCTGCAGACGATGCCGGTGGCCGTGTTCGCGTACGACCTGGACGGCGTCTGCACGTCCTCCCGCGGCGCCGGTCTGACCTCCCTCGGCCTACGCGACGGCGAGCTGGTCGGCGTGCGGCTGCAGGACGCCTACGCGGGGGACCTCGGCTTCGTGGCCGGCCTGCAGGCCAGCCTGCGCGGGGAGCCGGCGTCAGCGGTCACGGAGATCGACGACCGCGTCTGGAAGGGTCACTACCGGCCGCTGCGGGACGAGCAGGGGCAGGTCGTCGGGGGCCTGGGCGTCGCGCTCGACGTGACCAGCGCCGCCCGCGCGGAGCAGGAGGTGCGCGGCCACGAGGCCCGGCTGTCAGCGCTGCTGCGCTCGGCGACCGACGTGGTGACGGTGGTGGACGCCCGCGGCCGGCTCATCTACGTCAGCCCCGCGGTGCACGCCCTGTTCGGCCACGACGCCGCCGCGATGTTCTGGCGCAAGGCGTCCGACTTCAACCACCCGGACGACCGGGACGTGGTCCGCGGCGCGTGGGACCGTGTCGTCGCCGAGCCGGGCGCCTCCGAGAGCTTCGAGTGCCGGGTGCTGCACGCCGACGGCAGCTGGCGCTGGACCGACCACCGCTTCACCAACCTGCTCGGCGACCCCGACGTGGGTGGCGTGGTGGTCAACCTGCGGGAGACCACCGACCGTCGGCGCGCCGAGGCCGAGCTGCGCCGGCTCGCGGTCGAGGACGGGCTGACCGGCCTGGCCAACCGCACCCTGCTGCTGGACCGCGTGGACCAGGCCCTGCGGCGGGGGCAGCGCCACGGTGACCGCACGGGGATCGTGCTTCTCGACGTCAGCGGCACCGGCCGCCACAACGAGCAGCTCGGGCACGCCGGCGGCGACGTGCTCCTCCAGCTGGTCGCCCGCCGGCTGGCCGCGGCGGTCCGGTCGACCGACAGCGTCGCCCGCGTCGGCGGCGACGAGTTCGCGGTGCTGTACGAGGACGCGACCTCCCTCGAGGACCTCCGGGCGCGGGCGAGCGCGCTGCTGGCCGCGATGGCCGAGCCGTTCACGATCGGCGGCACTTCGGTGAGCGTGTCGCTGCGGGCCGGTGTGGCCCTGAGCCCGGCCGCGGACGCGGGCTCGCTGCTCGCCGCCGCGGAGCGGGCGCGCGTGGGCAGTGCCGGTGCGCCGCAGGGCGGCGTACGCCCCGTCAGCATCGACCCGGCCGAGGTGGCGGCGCTTCGGCGGGCGATCCGTGGTGACGAACTGCGGCTGCACTTCCAGCCGGTCGTCGACCTCCGCGCGGGCGCCGTGAAGGGGGTGGAGGCGCTGGTGCGCTGGCAGCACCCCGAACGCGGGCTCGTGCCGCCGGCGGAGTTCGTGCCCCTGGCCGAGGCCTCCGGCCTGGTGGTCGAGCTCGGTCAGTGGGTGCTGCGCCGTGCCTGCTCGGTGTCGGCGGGGTGGCAGTGCGCGGCCCGTGACCTGACCGTCGCCGTCAACCTCTCGCCGCTCCAGCTCGAGGTGCCGGGCTTCGCGGACGTCGTCGCCGACGTCGTGCGCTGCAGCGGCGCCGAGGCCCGGTCGCTGGTCCTCGAGGTCACCGAGAGCACGCTGCTCGACTCGGCGGTCGCGCTGCGGTCGTTGCAGGACCTGGCCGGGCTGGGCCTGCGGCTGGCGCTGGACGACTTCGGCACCGGCTACTCCTCGCTCACCTACGTCAAGCGCTTCCCCGTCGACGCACTGAAGATCGACCGCTCGTTCGTGGCCGGCCTCGGCGTGGACGCCGACGACGAGGCGATCGTCGCCTCGGTCGTCAGCCTCGGCCGCAGCATCGGCAAGACCGTGGTGGCGGAGGGCGTCGAGACGACTGCTCAGCTGCAGCGCCTGAGTACCCTCGGCGTCGACCAGGCGCAGGGCTTCCTGTGGTCGCCGGCGCTCCCGCTGGAGGAGCTGGAGGCCTGGCTCGACAGCCAGGGCGCCGGCGTCCTGACCGCGCAGCCCGAGGCGCGTCCCGAGAGCCCGGTCGCCGTCGTGGTGCCGGGCAGCGCAGCGGCGCGGATCCTGGAGCTGCACGCCGAGGGCGCCTCGCTCAGCACGGTGGCCGCGGCGCTGAACGCCGAGGGCCGGCGCACCTCGAGCGGCACCCGCTGGCACACCCGATCGGTCGCCCGCGTGGTGGCTGAGCTGCTCGCCTGAGCCGTCGTCCTGCAGACCTACGGGGCACGGCCGGCGACAGCGCCGACGACGTCCACCGTGGTGATGATCCCCAGGAGCCGGTCGGCGGGGTCGACCACGACCACCGCGTCGCAGCGGCTGCTGCGGAGCAGCTTGGCCACCCGGGCCAGGTCGGCGGAGGCCTCCACCTGCGGGACGTACGCCATCATCGCCGTCAGGACCGGACGGGCCAGCGTGGCGTCCACGTCCTCGCCCGCCAGCAGGGCCGCGGCGACCAGGCGGTCGTCGACCATGCCGATGAAGCGCCCGTCGTCGAGCACCGGCAGGTGCCGGACCCCGAGGTGCCGCATCGTGGCGAGTGCCTCCCCGACCGGGGTCTGCGGTCCCACGGTCATGACGTCGCGCGTCATCAGGTCCCGGGCGCGCAGGGGGGTCGAGATGGTGGTCATGACTGCTCCTCTGGTGGTGGGCACCACCTACCGTGCGCGCGGTCGAGGGCCGTCACCAGAGGCGGAGGTCCCGGGACCTTGGTCCCGCGAGGTCGGTCCTTCCGGCCCTGCATCGGCAGGCGCAGCGGAGGTGGACTGGCTCTGCGAGCCGGACCAGCCCGGACCGGATACCACCCGAAGGAGCACCCTCCATGTCCGCCATCCTCGACCGTCCCGCCGGCAGCTCGCCCAACGCCTTCGCGGCGAACACCCCCGCGAAGGCCGCCGTGCGCAGGGCGGACCGCCGTACCAGCCTGCTCGGCACCCTCGTCATGGTGGCGGGCATCGTGCTCGGCCTGTCCGGCGCCGGCACCTGGGTGATGGTCCAGAGCAGCCTGGCCGACGAGAAAATCACGGTCGCCGAGGACGCCGCGCACTTCGGCGGGCAGCTCGTCAACGGCCCGCTCACCGCCTACTACGAGGCCGACATCATCGAGCACCACTCCCTCGAGGCCAGCAAGGGCAAGACCTACGCCGAGCTCGACCGTGAGGACCCGGTCCGCGCGACCGTCATGAACGGCAGCTTCCTGCGGGCCAGCCTGTTCACCAGCGTCGTCAGCTTCGGGATCGCCGCCATGGCCATGGGGCTCGGCGTCGTCTTCGTCCTCGTCGGCTACGCCCTCCGCAGCCTGGGACTCACCCGCCAGGTCTGACCCTGTCCGGGTCGCCGGCCCTCGTCGCCCACCCCCCGGGGGGCGACGGGGGCCGATGGCCGTCGGCTCGACGTCGGGAAGGATGAAAGCGTGCGCCTCGTTGACGAGTCCGGTCTGAGCTCCCACCTCGCGCGCTTCCTCGATCGCCGGCCGCGCGTCGTCGTGTCGGGGAACTTCGCCACGCCGAGGACGCTGCTCGCGGCCGTGGACCGGGTGCTGCCGTCCTACCGGCTCTGGACGCTGAACGGCCAGCCCGGCCTGCCCGACCGTGACGGCGTCGTCCACGAGACCCCCTTCGTGGGGGCAGGGGTCCGCGACAGCGAGCGGCTGGACTACATCCCGGCCCGGCTCAGCCTCGTGCCGCGGCTGTTCGCCCGTACGTGCATCCCCGACGTGGTGCTGCTGCACGTCGCGCCGCCGCGCGACGGCGCGGTCTCCCTCGGGGTCGAGGTCAACGTCCTGCCCGCGGCCGTCGAGCAGTGCCGCGCCCACGGCGGTCTCGTCGTGGCGCAGATCAACGCCGACATGCCCTGGACCTCGGGCGACGCCGAGCTTCGGCTCGAGGACGTCGACCTCGCCGTCGAGGCGCAGGAGCCGCTCGTCAGCCCCTCGCCCCGCGCTCCGGGCGCCGTCGAGGCCGCGATCGGGGAGCGCGTGGCGGGTCTGGTCGCCGACCGCTCGACCCTGCAGCTCGGCATCGGCGGCGTCCCGGACGCGACGCTGGCGGCGCTGACCGGCCGGCGCGGGCTGCGCGTCTGGACCGAGATGCTGTCCGACGGCGTGCTGGGGCTGGAGCAGGCAGGGGCGCTGGACGTGGACGAGCCGCTGGTGTCCTCGTTCCTGTTCGGCTCGCCGGAGCTGTACGCGTGGGCGCACGACAACCCGCGTCTGCGGATGCTGCGGACCGAGAAGACCAACGACCCGGCCCGCATCGCCGAGCAACCGCTGATGACGTCGGTGAACTCGGCCCTGCAGGTGGACCTGTTCGCGCAGGCGAACGCCTCCTGGGTGCGCGGTCGCATCTACTCCGGCTTCGGCGGCCAGAGCGACTTCGTCGTCGGGGCGCTGCACTCCGCGGGTGGCCAGGCCGTCGTCGCGCTGCCGTCGTGGCACCCTCGCGCCGAGTGCTCCACCGTGGTGCCGGTCCTGGACGGACCGGCCACGAGCTTCCAGCACTCCTGGGTGGTCACCGAGCAGGGCGCTGCCGCGATCACCCCCGAGCCGTTCGAGGCGCAGGTGCGCAACCTCATCCGCGCAGCCGCCCATCCGGACGCCCGCGAGGGGCTCGAGCAGTCGGCGCACGAACGCGGCCTCCTGCGCCGCGGGTCCTAGCCGGCCGCTGCCCGTGCGGTCCTACTGTGACCCGATGGCACCGGTCACGCAGTTCCAGGTCACCTTCGACTGCGCCGACCCCGAGCGGGTCGCCCGCTTCTGGTGCGAGGTCCTGGGCTACGTCGTTCCGCCTCCCCCACAGGGGTTCTCGTCCTGGGGGGAGTTCGACGCCTCGCTGCCACCGGAGCAGCGTGGCTCCGCGTTCGCCTGCATCGACCCCGCGGGTGTGCGGCCGCGACTGTTCTTCCAGCGCGTCCCCGAGTCCAAGGTCGCCAAGAACCGGCTGCACCTCGACGTCAGGGTCGGCACCGGGCTCGTCGGTGAGGAGCGCGTGGCCGCGCTCGAGGCCGAGTGCGCGCGGCTGCTCCCTCTCGGGGCGGTGCGCGTGGAGCTGCTGCGCGCCGACGGGATCAACGAGTCGTGCCTGGTGATGCAGGACGTCGAGGGCAACGAGTTCTGCCTGGACTGAGACGGCGGCGCGTGCGCACGCGGGGGCTCGGTGCCCGGGGCGCGTGCGGCGGGCCGGCTCTGCCCCACGCCGGCGCGGCGCAGGTCAGTACGCTTCCGGGAAGTTCCACGCCGGATTAGCTCAGTGGTAGAGCAACCGCCTTGTAAGCGGTAGGTCGTCGGTTCAACCCCGACATCCGGCTCCACATCAGACGCGCGTCACACGGGCCTCACACCGACGCACCGCTGCGGCGCAGGGTGTCCCTCCGGTGGTGGTACTCGTCCTCGTCGATCTCGCCGCGGGCGTACCGCGCCGCGAGCAGCTGGTCGGGGTGCTCGGCCACGAACGGCGTCGCACGCAGGTGGCGCAGCAGGGCGACGGTCCCGAGGACGAGCGCGACCCACAGCAGCAGGCTTCCGACGCTCATGGCCACGATGGCCCAGCCGGACATGTGGTCGTAGTAGCCGTAGTTCATCACGGTGTGCTCCATTCGATTCGGGTCGGGCGCCGAGTGCGCCGACGAGGAGCCCGACGGCGTACGTCGTGGGCAAGGCGTCGGGTTGCCCTGTGCAGAGCATCGGGCGCCTGCACCGCAGCCGACAGTGCCTTTGGTCCCGACTGTCCCGCTCGACAGCGGGCAGGCGCAGGCCGTAGACGGGACGTTCGACCCTCGCAGCCGGACGTCCAGCGGTCGACAGTGAGGTCATGACCACTCGCAGGATCACGCCAGTCAAGACGCTCGTCGTACTGGGCTCGGGAACAGCCGGGACGATGGTGGTCAACAAGCTCCGACACCGTCTGCCGGCCGACGAGTGGCACATCGTCGTCGTCGACCGGGACACCGACCACCTCTACCAACCCGGGCTGCTGCTGCTGCCCTTCGGCGTCTACAGCCCGGAGGAGCTGGTCAAGCCCAGGGAGCAGCTGCTCCCGGAAGGCGTTCGGCTCCTGCTCGGCGAGGTCCAACGTGTGGACCCCGTCCACAACCGCGTTCACCTCGTCGGCGGCCGCGAGCTCGCGTACGACCAGCTGGTCGTCGCCACCGGCACCACGCCGCGCCCGGAGGAGACACCGGGAATGGGCGACGAGCTCTGGCGAGAGAGCATCTTCGACTTCTACACCCTCGAGGGTGCGGTCGCGCTGCGCGACAAGCTGGCGACCTGGACAGGTGGGCGGCTGGTCGTGCACATCGCCGAGATGCCGATCAAGTGCCCGGTCGCGCCGCTCGAGTTCGCCTTCCTCGCGGATGCGTTCTTCGCCGAGAAGGGGATGCGCGACGACGTCGACATCACCTACGTCACGCCGCTCGACGGGGCGTTCACCAAGCCGATCGCCGCGCGGCACCTGGGCGAGATGCTCACCGACCGGAAGATCCTGCTGGAAGGCGATTTCACCGTCGACCACATCGACCCGGAGACGAAGACTCTCGTGTCCGTCGACGAGCGAGAGGTGCCGTTCGACCTGCTGGTCACCGTGCCGGTCAACAAGGGCGCCGACTTCATCGCGCGCTCCGGGCTGGGAGACGAGCTGAACTACCTGCCCGTGGACAAGCACACGCTGCTGTCCACCAAGCACCCGAACATCTTCGCGCTGGGCGACGCCTCCGACATCCCCGCGTCCAAGGCCGGATCGGTCGCGCACTTCTCGATCGACCTGTTCACCGAGAACTTCCTCGAGCACATCGCGGGCCTGCCGATGACCCACCCCTTCGACGGTCACGCCAACTGCTTCATCGAGTCCGGCCACGGCAAGGCGCTGCTGATCGACTTCAACTACGACACCGAGCCGCTGGTCGGCAAGTACCCGGTGCCGGGAGTCGGGCCCTTCAGCCTGCTGGAGGAGAGCCACATCAACCACTGGGGGAAGCTCGGCTTCCGCTGGGCCTACTGGCACCTGCTGCTCCCCGGTCGGCCGATGCCGATCCCGGCCCTGATGTCCATGGCCGGCAAGCACCCCGAGAACTAAGGAAATCACCATGCCCGTCACCGAGCTCCTCGGCCACTCGCTGCACGTCGACGACGAGGGCTACCTCACCGAGTACGACGAGTGGGACGACGACGTCGCCACCGCACTAGCCGCCCAGATCGACATCACCCTCACCCCGGCGCACTGGAAGGTGCTGCGCTTCCTGCGCACGGACTTCCAGACCCAGGGCGAGACCGCGACCGCGCGTCGCGTGCAGATGTCCGGCGGCGTCCCGATCAAGGAGCAGTTCGCGCTGTTCCCGAAGAAGCCGGCCAAGAAGATGGCCTACATCGCCGGTCTGCCCAAGCCACGCGGATGCGTCTGACAGGAGACAGCATGACCCTCACCGCTACCACCCCGGCTCGTGTCCCGACGTTCGACGACGACACGAGCGGCGATCGCAAGCTCGCGATCATCTGCTCCAAGGGCAATCTCGACATGGCCTACCCCGGGCTGATCCTGGCCAACGCCGCACTCGGTGAAGGCATCGAGACGATGATCTTCTTCACCTTCTGGGGCTTCGACATGATCACGAAGTCACGGATGGACGACCTGCAGTTCAGCCCGGCGGGCAACGCCGCGATGCACCTGCCGATAGGGGACATGCACCTGCCGCAGTCGCTGGCGCCGCTGCCAGGCATGACCGCCATGGCCACCAAGATGCTGAAAAAGCAGATCTCCGACCTCGGCGTCCCCGAGGTCCCGGACTTCCTCGACCAGATCGTGGCCGCCGGCGGTCACCTGTGGGGATGCCGGATGTCAGCCGACATGAACAAGCTGACCATGGCCGATCT
>JBKJQM010000460.1:0-8035 GCA_046594005.1 Mycobacteriales bacterium | reverse complement strand
GGCGAGGGCACGCGCCCGGTCAGGAGGCCGGGTCGGTGCCGGTCGCGCGTCGCGCCTTGCGCGCGGGCGAGGACTGCCGACGCGCTGACGGCTGGGCGCTCGGGGTGTCCCTGGAGGCCGACCGCGCGGTGCCGGTGGCCTTGCGCGGCGAAGACGCCGTGCGGTTGACGCCGGCACGGGAACGGGCGGGCGCGGCATCGCCCGCCGGAGCGCGGCGGCGGGACGAGCTCTTGGGAGCGCCGTCCTGCTTGCGGCCCCGGGCCAGGTCCTCGAGCTCGGCGACGTCGGCCGGTCCCATGACGGCGAGCTCCGCCGGTGTGAGCACCGGGGGCTTGTCCGACAGCGGGCGGCGGCCGTTGGCGGTCGGGTGCGGCCGTACCGGCCGCTTGTCGACGGCCTCGAAGATCTCGGCGACCTCGTCCTTGTTCAGCGTCTCCTTGTCGAGCAGCTTGAGGACCATGTCGTCGAGCACGTCGCGGTAGTCGACCAGGATCTCCCACGCCTCGTGGTGGGCGTTCTCCACGAGGGCGCGCACCTCGGCGTCGACCTGGGCGGCGACCTCCTCGGAGTAGTCGCGGCCGTGGCCCATGTCGCGGCCCATGAAGACCTCGCCGGACTCCTGGCCGAACTTCACCGCGCCGAGGCGCTCCGACATGCCGTACTGCGTGACCATCGCGCGAGCCGTGGCGGTGGCCTTCTCGATGTCGTTGCTCGCGCCGGTGGTCGGGTCGTGGAAGACGAGCTCCTCGGCGGCGCGGCCGCCCATGGCGTAGGCCAGCATGTCGAGCAGCTCGGCGCGCGACTGGGAGTACTTGTCCTCGGTCGGCAGCACCATCGTGTAGCCGAGCGCGCGACCGCGCGGCAGGATCGTGATCTTGTGCACCGGGTCGGTGTTGGGGAGCGCGTGCGCGACGAGCGCGTGGCCGGCCTCGTGGTAGGCCGTGACCTTCTTCTCCTTGTCGCTCATCAGCCGGGTGCGGCGCTGCGGGCCGGCCATGACGCGGTCGATGGACTCCTCGAGGGTCACCATCGTGATGAGCTTCTGACCGGTGCGGGCGGTGAGCAGCGCAGCCTCGTTGAGCACGTTCGCGAGGTCGGCACCGGTGAAGCCGGGCGTACGCCGGGCGATGACCTCGAGGTCGACGC
This sequence comes from Mycobacteriales bacterium, assembly GCA_046594005.1. Lineage (GTDB taxonomy): Bacteria > Actinomycetota > Actinomycetes > Mycobacteriales > SCTD01 > SCTD01. The sequence continues at coordinate 6,889 of JBKJQM010000460.1, read as the reverse complement.
CGCCGGCAGCCATCGGCTTGCCCTTGGCGTGCACCTCGAGGATCTGCCGACGACCCTGCATGTCGGGGCGGTCCACGGCGATCTGGCGGTCGAAGCGACCAGGACGCAGCAGCGCGGGGTCGAGGATGTCGGGGCGGTTGGTGGCGGCGATGAGGATGACGCCGCCCTTGACGTCGAAGCCGTCCATCTCGACCAGCATCTGGTTGAGGGTCTGCTCGCGCTCGCCGTGGCCGCCGCCCATGCCGGCGCCGCGGTGGCGGCCGACGGCGTCGATCTCGTCGATGAAGATGATCGACGGTGCGTTGGCCTTGGCCTGCTCGAATAGGTCGCGCACGCGGCTGGCACCGACGCCGACGAACATCTCGACGAAGTCTGAGCCGGAGATCGAGTAGAACGGCACACCTGCCTCGCCGGCGACGGCGCGGGCCAGCAGCGTCTTGCCGGTGCCGGGCGGGCCGTACAGCAGGACGCCCTTCGGGATCTTGGCGCCGACCGCCTGGAACTTGGCCGGCTCCTGCAGGAACTCCTTGATCTCGTGGAGCTCCTCGATGGCCTCGTCGGCCCCGGCGACGTCGGCGAAGGTCGTCTTCGGGGTGTCCTTCGAGACGAGCTTGGCCTTGCTCTTGCCGAACTGCATGACGCGGTTGCCGCCGCCCTGCATCTGGTTCATGAAGAAGAACAGCAGGCCCAGGATGAGCAGGATCGGCAGGAAGCTGATGAGCAGCGAAACCAGCAGGCTCTGGTTGTTGACCTTCACGTCGTAGACGACGTCGGCCTTCTCGAGCGCGTCGGTGAACTGGCGGCCCTGGTCGAACAGGAAGGAGGCCTTGACCTTCGACGAGCCGTCGATGTCCTTGCCGTCCTTGAGCTGGAGGCGGACCTCCTGCTCCTTGTCGAGCACCTGCACGGGCTTGTCGGCAGAGCTCTGCACGTCTCCGGCGGAGATCGCCGCCAGCACGGAGGCGGTGTCGACCTCCTTGTACTCCCCGTTGCCGCGCAGGCTCCCGGACAGGAACAGGACGACGAGCAGGCCCAGCAGGACGTAGAGGAAGGGGCCGCGGGAGAAGCGCTTGAGGTTCATCGATGCGAGGCGGAACGCCCCGTCCCTCCTGGGAGAATGTGGATCACGACGGTACACCGGGACGGACAGCCGCCACCTCCTGAACGGAGGGCCACGTCGAGGTGTTCCGCCACGCTCACGGTGTGGCGTAGACCTCCGGCCGGAGCAGCCCCACGAACGGCAGGTCGCGGTAGCGCTCGGCGTAGTCCAAGCCGTACCCGACGACGAACTCCGAGGCGATGTCGAAGCCGACGTACTTCACCGGGACGTTGACCTTGGCGGCCTCGGGCTTGCGCATCAGCGCGACCACCTCGACCGACGCCGGGCCGCGCGAGCGCATGTTGCGCAGCAGCCAGGACAGCGTCAGGCCCGAGTCGATGATGTCCTCGACGACCAGCACGTGCTTGTCGGCGATCTCCCGGTCGAGGTCCTTGAGGATCCGCACGACGCCGCTCGAGGAGGTCGAGGAGCCGTACGACGAGACGGCCATGAACTCCATCGACACCGGCGTCCGGAGGGCGCGGGCGAAGTCGGCCATGAACATCACGGCGCCCTTGAGCACGCCCACCAGCAGGATCTCGCGGCCCACGTAGTCGGCGTCGACCTGGGCGGCCAGCTCCCGGACCTTCTCGGCGATCTGCTGCTCGGACATCAGCACCGACTCGATCTCCGGGGGCACGTCGGCGGTCACGCCCCGACGGTAAGCCGTGCCCCCACGCGCCCGACGAGGACCCCTCCCGGCAGCGCGACCGGCCCCTGTCCCCGCCAGTCCTCGACCAGCGCCCGCAGCGCGTCGACGTGGGCGGCCGTCACCGCGGTACCGCACGACCGCTCCGCCAGCCGCTTCAGCGCGCGGCTCCGGAGCGCCCCCGGCAGGGCGGCCAGCACGCCGACGTCATCGGTGTCGGGGACCAGTGCGTCGAGGGCGTCGGCGTCCTCGCGCAGCTGCATCGCCGTACGCGCGAGGGCCGCAGCGACACCCGGGCCGAGGGTCGCCTCGAGCACCGGCAGCACCTCGGCGCGGACGCGGACCCGGGCGTACGACGGGTCGGCGTTGTGCGGGTCCTCCCACGGGACCAGGCCGGCCTCGGAGCAGGCCGCACGCACGGTCGCGCGGTCCAGGTCCAGGAACGGCCGGCGGTAGCGGCCGCGGACCGGCGCCATGCCCGCGAGCGACCGGGTGCCGCTGCCGCGGGCGAGACCGAGCAGCACCGTCTCGGCCTGGTCGTCGAGGGTGTGGCCGAGCAGGACGCCGTCGTACGGCTGCGCGTCGAGGAGGGCGTACCGGGCCGCGCGCGCCGGCGCCTCACCGCGGCCGTCGACCTGCACCGGCAGGACGTGTGCGTCCAGGCCGAGGTCGCGGCACTGCTGCGCGGCGCGCGCGGCGACCTCAGCCGACTCGGCCTGCAGCCCGTGGTCGACGACCAGGGCTCCGGACCCGGGGCGCTCGAACGCCAGGGCTGCGGCCAGCGCGAGGGAGTCGGCGCCGCCGCTGACCGCCGCCGCGACCGGACCGAGGACGTCCGCGAGGCAGCGGCGTACAGCCACCCGCACCGCAGCCGTCGCAGCCGGCGGTCCCGTCACCGTCAGGCGGTAATGGCGGGGGCGCCGGAGATGCGGGCCACCCAGTCCATGGGCTGCCGGATCTCGACGCGGGTCGGCAGGGTGGCCGGCGACTCCCAGACCCGGTTGAAGCCGGCCATGCCGAGCTCGCGGACCGCGGTGTCGACGAACACCTTGCCCTCGGCGTACTGCAGGGCCTTGAGGTCGAGACCCAGGGCGCGGCGCAGGAGCTTGTCGAGCAGCCCGCCGCGCTCCCTGCGGCGCTGGTCGAACTTCGCGCGGATGTGCGCCACCGACGGGACGACCGTCGGCCCGACGCCGTCCATGACGTGCTCGGCGTGGCCCTCGAGCAGGCTCATGAACGCCGTGACGCGGTCGAGCACCACGCGCTGCTCCGGGGTCTGGAGCAGCTCGATGACCGAGCCGCCCTTGGGGATCCCGGCGGCCACGTGCTTGAGCCGCTCGACGAGCTGCTTGGGGTCGTCGAGGGAGGTCGCCTCGAGCAGCGCGCCGATCTCGCTCCGCACGTGGTCGTGCATCCACGGCACGGCGGTGAACTGCGTGCGGTGGGTGACCTCGTGCAGCGCGACCCAGAGCCGGAAGTCGTGCGGGTCGACGCCGAGGCGCCGCTCGGTCTCGACGATGTTGGGTGCGACGAGGATCAGCCGGCCGGGCTCGCCCGCGGGGCGGAAGGCCTCGTACTGCCCGAGGACCTTGTTCGACAGCCAGGCCAGGATCGAGCCCATCTGCACGCCGGCGACCTTGGCGGTGATGCCGGCGGCGACCGCGTTCGTCGCGCCCTGCTTCTCCTCGATCTTGCGGGTCAGCGGCTCCAGGACGACCGCGAAGCCCTCGACGTTCGCGGCTGCCCAGCCGGGCCGGTCCACGACGGTGGCCTCCAGGACGTCGCCGGGCGGTGTGAGGCCGGTGACCGCGCGGACGTGCTCCTCGGCGGTGACGGCCAGCCGGCGCAGCTCGCCGACGACGTCACCGGCCTCCGACCAGGACACCTTCGGCGGGGCGGGCGCGAGGCGCGAGGCGGTCGCGACGGCGAGGTCGTAGTCCACGGCGTTCGGCACCATCGCCACGCTACGCCGCCCGTCCCGCTGATCATCCGCAGCTCTGGTGCGCATACAGACGCCGGAACGGCGTCCTTGCGCACCGATGCTGCGGATGATCAGCAGGGGTCAGCGGCAGCCGCAGGCGGCGAGCGCGGCCGCGAGGGAGTCCAGCGCGTCCTCGGCCTTGCGGGTCGAGCCGAGCGGTACGCCGTCGGCGGTCAGGTCGAAGGCGAGCAGCCGGCCGTCGGTGGTGCGCACGAGGCCGGCCAGGGCGCTGACGCCGTTGAGGGTGCCGGTCTTGGCGCGCACCGCCCCGGCGGCCGGCAGCGCGGCGCCCGTGCGGTAGCGCTTGGACAGCGTCCCGGAGAACCCGCCCACGGGCAGGCCTGACAGCACAGGAGCCAGTCGCGCGTCCTCGCCCGAGGCGGCGCGGGCCAGCAGCCGGGTCAGCGCCCCCGGCTCGAGGCGGTCGAGGCGGGACAGCCCGCTGCCGTCCGACAGCCGCACCCCGTCGGCGCCGACGCCGACCTCGTCGAGCAGGTCGGCGAGCACCCCGTCGACCGCCGCGGCGGCTCCGGCGAAGGACGCCGGCTGGCCCTTCGCGAGGGCGACCTGCCGGGCGAGGGCCTCGGCCAGGTCGTTGTCGCTGCGCACGAGCATCCGCTCGACGAGCTGGGGCACCGGCGGGCTGGTGACCTGCCCGAGCTCGGCGGCGCCGTCCGGGGCCAGGCCGCGGGAGACGCCCACCGTGGCGCCGGGCTGGAGCAGCGCAGCAAGGGCAGAGCCGGCGGCCAGTGCCGGGTCCAGGTGGCGGCGCGAGCGGTCCGGGCGCACCTTCCCGGCATCCACCATGAGCGGTCCGACCGGTGCGACGGCGCCCTCGAGGACGTAGCCGGGCTTCCACCCGGGACCGAGCCGGTCGCCGGAGTACAGCGACTCGTCGACGACCAGCCGCGTGACCGCCTGCGTGCCGAGGGTCGCGCGGGCGCGACGGGCCAGGTCGGCCAGCAGCGCGGGTGCCGGGTAGCCCGGCTGCGCGCGGGGCCCCGCGAGCGTCGGGTCGCCGCCGCCCACCAGGACCACCTCCCCCGGCGCGCTGCCGGCGACGACGCGGGTCGTGAGCCGGAGGTCCGCCGGCAGGGCGGTGAGGGCGGCGACGGCGGTCGCGATCTTGGCCGTCGACGCCGGCAGCAGGGGCATGTCCGCAGACCGCTCGTACACCGGCTCGCCGCTCTCGGCGTCGACCACCGAGACCGCCAGCCGGCCGGCCAGCGCCGGGTCGGTCAGGGCCGCCGCGACCGCCGCCTGGACGCCCTCGCGGGTGGGGCTGCCGGCATCGGCGCCGGCGGGCGGCAGCAGGTCCCCGCGCACGACAGCAGCGGGCGACGGCGCCGGGGCAGCGGCCGGCGCCTCGTCCTGCGTCAGCGTCACCGCAGCGCCGGCCCCTACCGCCAGGACAGCGGCCGCCGCGAGGGCGAGCAGGCTGCGTGCGGGTCTCACTCGTGCCCTCTCGTCGCCGGCCGGGTGCCGTGCGCGAGACTAGGCACGACAGCAGTGCCGAGCCTGAGGAGCGCCCCACCGTGGAGTTCGACGTCACCATCGAGATCCCGAAGGGGCAGCGCAACAAGTACGAGATGGACCACCACACCGGCCGGATCCGCCTCGACCGGCGCCTGTTCACGAGCACCAGCTACCCGGCCGACTACGGCTTCGTGGAGTTCACCCTCGGTGGCGACGGGGACCCGCTGGACGCCCTGGTGCTGCTCGAGGAGCCGACGTTCCCGGGCTGCCTGATCACCTGCCGCGCGATCGGCATGTTCCGCATGACCGACGAGGCCGGGCCGGACGAGAAGCTCGTCTGCGTCGTCGCGGGTGACCCCCGCCAGGCCCACCTCAAGGACCTCGGCGACATGAGCGAGTTCGACAAGCTCGAGATCCAGCACTTCTTCGAGGTCTACAAGGACCTCGAGCCCGGCAAGTCCGTCGAGGGCGCCGACTGGGTCGGCCGGGAGGAGGCGGAGGCGGAGGTCATCCGCAGCCGCGAGCGCTACTCCGCCGACCCGCACGCCGTCGACCACGTCGGCGACCCGAAGGTCCGGGGCGAGCACCTCGACTCGATGATGCCGGTCGAGCACCCGCAGCCCCCGGCGGGCTAGAGGACCTTCTCGCCGTACATCTCGCCGAGCGGGTCGCAGATCAGCTCGAGGCGCTCGCCGTCCGGACCCGTGAAGTACAGCGACGTGCCGCTGTGCTGGGCGAGCTCGACGCCCGCCGCCTCGAGCTTGCCCCTGAGGTGCTCCCAGCGGGTCGGCTCGACCGAGATGGCGACGTGGTGCAGGCCGCCGAGGACCTCGGCGTACGGGCCGCTGTCGAGGCCGGGGAAGTCGAAGAACGCGAGCAGGTTGCTGTTGCCGATGTCGAAGAAGAAGTGCGTCGACCCCGGGTAGTCCCGGTTGTCGATCATCTCGGTGAGGGGAAACTCGAGCAGGTCGCTGTAGAAGCGGGTGGTCCGCTCGACGTCGCCGCTGACCAGCGCCGTGTGGTGCAGTCCGCGGGCCGACGAGGCAGGCCGCTCCCCCTCGGGCCGGAGGTAGGTCGCCCGCAGGCGGTCACGGGTCGCCGCGAGGGCGGACTGGTCGGTCATGGACGCACGGTAGGTCAGCGCAGGAGGAGGTGCACGGGTGGATGTCATGGTGGACGTCGGGCTCGCCGACCTGCTGCTGCTGTGCGCCTTCGCCGTGCTGGCCGGCGGTCTCGACGCGATCGTCGGTGGCGGCGGGCTGGTCCAGCTGCCCGCCCTGCTGGTCGTACTGCCGCACGCGCCCGTCGTCGCGCTGTTGGGCACCAACAAGCTCGCGTCGGTGGTCGGCACCGGTTCGGCGGCGATCGCCTACAACCGCCGCATCGAGGTGGACCGCCGTACGGCGGCGCAGATGGCGGCGTCGGCGTTCGTCGGCTCCGGCGCCGGGGCGCTGCTCGCGACGTCGGTCGGCAGCGACGTCCTCAAGCCGGTGGTGCTCGTCGCCCTGCTCGGCGTCCTGGCCTACACGTTGCGCACCCCGTCACTGGGCGAGGTCGAGCTCCTGCGGCTGCGGGCCGGTGCGCAGCGGGGTGTCGCCGTGGTGGGCGGCGCGCTCATCGGCTTCTACGACGGGTTCGTCGGCCCGGGGACCGGCAGCTTCCTGGTCTTCCTGCTGGTCGGCGC
>JBKJQM010000332.1:0-5495 GCA_046594005.1 Mycobacteriales bacterium | reverse complement strand
CGACAGCGTCGCCGCCGAGCTCAACGGCCGCCCCCGCCAGACCCTTGAGTGGCGCACCCCAGCCGAGAAGCTGGCCGACCTCGTTGCACCAGCCGCTTGACACCGCCCGGCGTGTCGACGACAACCTGCGGAAGATCATCGCGGGGTTGCGGGGTGGGGGGCGGGGGCGGGGGCTGGGCGGACAGGGCTGCTACGCGACGATCTGCTGGCCCTTGCCGACGATGACGATGCCGCTCTCGGTCATCGTGTAGCCGCGCTCGCGGTCCCGCTCCGGGTCCACGCCGACCGTGGCCCCGGGCCAGACGACGACGTTCTTGTCGAGGATGGCGTTCTTCACGACGGCGCCCCGGCCGACGTCGACGTTGTGCATCAGGACGCTGCCGGAGACCTCCGACCCCGAGTGCACGCGGACACCGGGCGACACGATCGAGCGGCGCACCCGACCGCCGGAGACGATGACGCCCTGGGACACCAGCGAGTCGACGGCCTGGCCGATGCGGCCCGCCTCCTCGAACACGAACTTCGCGGGCGGCAGCGCGGGCGAGGTCGTGAGGATCGGCCACTGGCGGTTGTAGAGGTTGAACACCGGGTGGATCGAGACGAGGTCCATGTGGGCGTCGTAGTAGCTGTCGAGCGTCCCGACGTCCCGCCAGTAGCCGCGGTCGCGCTCCGTGGCGCCCGGCACCTCGTTGTCCGAGAAGTCGTACACCTCAGCCGCTCCACGGCCGACCATCATCGGGATGATGTTGCCGCCCATGTCGTGGACGGACCCCTCGTCACCGGCGTCGAGCTTCACGGCCTCGAGCAGCGCCTTCGTCGAGAAGACGTAGTTGCCCATCGACGCGTAGACGGTCTCCGGGTCGTCCGGCAGCCCCGGGGGGTTCGACGGCTTCTCGAGGAACGCCTCGATCCGCCGGCCGTCGGCAGCGGTCTGGATGACTCCGAACCCGTGCGCCTCCGCCCGCGGGACCCGGATGCCGGCGACCGTCACCTCGGCGCCGCTGGCGATGTGCTGCTCGACCATCTGCCGGGGGTCCATCCGGTAGACGTGGTCGGCGCCGAAGACCACGACGTGGTCGGGCTCCTCGTCGTAGACCAGGTTGAGGCTCTGGTGGATGGCGTCCGCGGAGCCGGCGAACCATTGCGGGCCGAGCCGCTGCTGGGCCGGCACCGGGGTGATGTAGTTGCCCAGCAGCGTGGACATGCGCCACGTCGTCGTGATGTGCCGGTCGAGCGAGTGCGACTTGTACTGCGTGAGCACGACGATGCGCAGGTAGCCGGCGTTCACGAGGTTCGACAGCACGAAGTCGACCAGCCGGTAGATGCCGCCGAACGGCACCGCCGGCTTGGCCCGGTCCGCCGTCAGGGGGGACAGCCGCTTGCCCTCGCCACCAGCCAGGACGATGCCGAGGACCCGAGGTGACCGCATGGGGCAGAGCATGTCGCACTAGCGTCCCGGACATGCGGATCGGTGTGCTGACGCGCGAGTGGCCCGACCAGGTGTACGGCGGCGCGGGCGTGCACGTGGAGTACCTGGTGCGCGCGATGCGGGCCGAGGGCGCCGACGTGCAGGTGCACTCCTTCGGCGGTACGGACGGCGGCGCGACCGCTCACGGACCGGACCCGCGGCTGGCGTCCACCAACGCCGCGCTCCAGGTCCTCAGCACCGACCTCTCGATCGCCGCCGCCACCGCGTCCTGCGACGTCGTGCACTCGCACACCTGGTACGCCGACCTCGCCGGCCACCTCTCCGCGCTGCTGCACGACGTGCCCCACGTCGTCACGACGCACTCCCTCGAGCCGCACCGCCCGTGGAAGGCCGAGCAGCTCGGCGGCGGCTACGCGATCAGCAGCTGGGCGGAGAAGACGGCGGTGCTGGCCGCGGACGCCGTCGTGGCGGTCAGCCAGGGGATGGCCCGCGACGTGCTGGCGTCCTACCCCGACCTCGACCCGGCGAAGGTCCACGTCGTCTACAACGGCATCGACGCCGAGCAGTACGCCCCCGTCGACGGGGTCGACGTGCTGGAGCGGCACGGCGTCGACCCCGGCCAGCCGTACGCCCTGTTCGTCGGGCGGATCACCCGCCAGAAGGGGCTCGCGCACCTGCTGCGGGCGGCCAAGGACGTGCCCGGCCAGCTGGTGCTGTGCGCGGGCGCGCCGGACACGCCGGACATCGCGGCTGAGACCGACGCGCTGGTGGCCGAACTGCAGGCGGCCCGGCCGGGCGTCGTCCTGATCTCGGAGATGCTCCCGAAGGGCGACGTGGTGCAGCTGCTGTCGCACGCGACGGCCTTCGTCTGCCCGTCGGTCTACGAGCCGCTCGGCATCGTCAACCTGGAGGCGATGGCCTGCGGCACCGCCGTCGTGGCCTCCGCGGTCGGCGGCATCCCGGAGGTCGTCGTCGACGGGGAGACGGGCGTCCTCGTGCCGTACGACGAGGCAGACCCCCGCGGCTTCGAGGCCGGTATCGCCGCCGCCCTGACCGACGTGCTCGGCGACCCGGACCGGGCCGCCGTCCTGGGTCGCGCCGGGCGGGCCCGGGCCGTGGAGCGCTTCGGCTGGGACGCCATCGCCCGGCAGACCCTCGAGCTGTACGCCGCCGTCCTGCGCTGACTGCGGGCTGGCGGACGTCCACCACGGGCGCGCCCGATCCGCCAGGATGCCCGCGTGTCCGTCCGTGCCGCACTCGCCGCCGTCCTGCTGCTGCCGCTGCTGCTGGCAGTCCCGGCTGCTGCCCAGGCCGCGCAGGCGGACGTGGTGGTCAGCGCCCACCGCGGCGGCGCGGCGTACGCGCCGGAGAACACGATGACGGCGTTCCGCAACGGCGCCCGCCTGGGCGTGGACCAGCTCGAGGCAGACGTCCAGCTGACCTCCGACGGCCGGCTGGTGGTCCTGCACGACGACACCCTCGACCGGACGACGAGCTGCGCCGGGACCGTCCTGTCCAAGACCTTCGCGCAGGTGCGCCGGTGCGACGCGGCCTTCTGGTGGAGCCCCGGCCCGTCCACGACCCTGCGGACCCCGTCGGCCAGACACCCGCTGCGCGGCAAGGGCATCCGGGTCCCGGCGGTCGAGGAGCTGCTGGCACTCGGCAAGGAGCCCGGCGCCCCCACCCTGAGCATCGAGGTGAAGAACATCCCGGGCGAGGCCAACTTCGACCCCGCCGGGGCGACGGTCGCGACCGCCCTGGTCACGGCGATCAGGACCAGCGGCATCCGGTCGGACCGGGTGCTCGTCCAGTCGTTCTTCCCGACCAGCCTCGAGGCGGTGAAGCGGCTCGCTCCGGACCTGCGCACGCAGTTCCTCACCTCGAGCGGCACCGGTCAGACCGCGGCGGCCAACCTCGCCTACGTGGTTGCCCGCGGTCACGACGTGATGGCGCCGAACGACACCGCACCGGACCTTCGGCCCGAGCTGGTGGACACGGCGCACGCCGCCGGCAAGTCGGTCCTGCTGTACACGCCCGACAGCCGCACCAACCTGCGCGCGGCGCTGGCCACGGGCGCCGACGGGCTCATCACCGACCGCCCCGCCTGCCTGCTGCGGCTGCTCGGGCGGCCGGTGCCCCCGGGCCTCACCGGGGGCGCGAGCGAGTGCGAGAGCGAGCGCACGACGGCCGGTCCGCGGGACCGCCCGGCACCGGAGACCTGCCGGGCGCTGCGGCCGCCGCGGTGGGCGCCGACCACCGGCACGTCCGACCGCCGGGGCGACCTGCGGGTGGTGGGGCTGCAGTACAAGCAGGACGTCGACAACGTCGCGACCTACGCGGCCTTCCGCACGGCGATGCGCTGCCTGGTCGAGGACCACGTCGTCCCGCTCCAGGACGGTCGGCCGCTGCTCGCGGTCTTCAACGAGGACATCGGCCTGATGACCGTCGCCACCGGCACCCGCGGCGCGACCGTGCGCACGCAGGCCACCTCGCCGCTGCGGGCGCCGGCAGGTGACGCCGCACCCGTGGGGGCTGCCGCCGCGCTGGGTCAGCTGAACGCCGCGTACGCCCCCCAGGTCGCGGCGTACGCAGCGCTGCTCGGGCCGGTGGACCCGCGCAAGCAGGTGCTGCTGGCGGCCACCGACACCTTCGCGCGCGCCTTCAGCACGACGTTCTCCGATCTCGCCCGCGACTACGGCATCTTCGTCGTCGCAGGCAACAACCAGGCGCGGTTCCGGCGGACCACCGATCCGGTCGAGGTGCGGCTGTTCGCCGACCCGGACCTGCCGGCGCCGACGGAGGCGTACGTCGCGACCGACGGCCGGGTCCCGAACACGGCGTACGTCTGGGGCCCGCGCGACGTGAACCCCTCCGCGCCACCGCCGGAGCGGAACCTGCTGCACCGCAACGAGAAGGTCCCGCTCACGCAGGTGGAGCTCGACCTGCTGGCCCTCGACGCCGGACCGGCCACCGGACCGGCGGCGGTCGCCAACGTGACCGGTCCGCGCATCGCCAGCCACCGGATCGGCATCGCGACGTCGCTCCCGGCGTTCGTCTACGGCTACCCGTTCGGGCAGCGGCCGGCGGGCTTCCGGCCCTGCGACGACCTGTCCAAGACGTACATGGCCTGCATGGACACCCGCGGCGTGGACGTCGTCGTGCAGGACGAGGCCAACCCGGGCAGGTGGGCGGCCTACAACCCCGGCGGCTGGCAGCCCCTGGAGTGGATGAGCTCCACGTGGCGCGCGGTCGCCGACCCGACGGTCCACTTCCGCTACAACGTCACGCCGCACCTGGTCGGCAACCTGCTCGACCTGCCCTTCGACGGGCAGTCCGCCATCACGGCGCGTGCCGGCCTGCAGCCGCTCCGCTCGTACGTCGGCACGACCGCTCCGCTCGACCCCCGCGACCCCGAGGCGTACGCGGTGTACGCCGGCCGCAAGCCGCACTTCCTGGCCCTGGCCCCCTGGGTGGTCCCGGACGGACCCCGGGCCGAGCTGGAGGCGGTGTCGAGCCGGCTGGCCGGCGGCAGCGGCGACCCGATCGAGGACGGCTACCTGCAGACCGCCGTGCACGCGGATCTGCTGCCGCTGGCCGGCCCGACCGCTGCCCCGCCGTCGCGTGCGCTTCCCGCCACGGGTGCGCCCGCTCCCTGGGCCGCCGCTGTCCTTCTCCTGCTGCTCGCCGCCCTCCGGAGGCCCCGATGGACCTGACCCTCACCCGCCGCGGGCTGCTGACGGGGGCGGCCGCCCTCGGCGCCTCCACGGTGCTCACTGCCGAGCCCGCCTGGGCGGCGCCGGCCGCCGGCTCGCTGCGGGCGCAGGTCGTCGTCATCGGCGCCGGCATGGCAGGGCTGACGGCTGCGCGCGACCTCGTCGACGAGGGCGTCGACGTGCTGCTGCTCGAGGCGCGCGACCGGGTGGGCGGGCGCCTGCTGAACCGCTCCATCGGCGAAGGCCACGTCGTGGAGGTCGGCGGCCAGTGGCTGGGTCCGGCCCAGGACGTGCCGGCCGCGGACCCGACGCAGGGTGACGTGCGCGGGCAGTCCGCCGTCGACGCGGTCCGG
>JBKJQM010000308.1:0-5140 GCA_046594005.1 Mycobacteriales bacterium | reverse complement strand
ACTACGACCCGGCGAACACGTCGTACGGGCTGCTGCTGTCCTGCAACGAGGACGTCCTGCAGCCGGGCGGCGGCTTCCCGCCGCACCCCCACCGCGATGTCGAGGTCGTCACCTGGGTGCTGTCGGGCGAGCTGGCGCACGAGGACTCGACCGGTCGCACCGGAGTCGTCCTTCCCGGGACCGTCCAGCGCATGAGCGCAGGCCGTGGCGTGGTGCACAGCGAGCGGAACGCCGGAACTGGACCGCTGCGGTACGTGCAGATGTGGGTCGCCCCGCACGAGCGGGACAGCGTCCCGTCGTACGAGTCGGCGACCGTGGACATGGCGGACGGCCTGGTCGTCGTGGCCTCGGGGCGGCCCGAGCACGCGGGGCGTACGGCGGTCGGACTCGGACAGCGGGACGCGGCGCTGCACGCCGCCCGCCTCGCCGCCGACGTGCCGGTGGCGCTGCCGGTTGCGGCGTACGTGCACGTGCTCGTCACCGCGGGGCAGGTCGAGCTGGAGGATGCCGCGCTGCTGGCGACCGGCGACACCGCGCGCATCGACGGCGGCGGTCTGCGCGTCCTCAGCGCCGACCGCGCCGAGCTGCTCGTCTGGGAGATGCACTCGCGGTTGAGCGTCTAGCTAGGACATCGCCGCCATGACGGTCTGCAGGTCGAAGTAGTCCCGCCACAAGGCGATCCGGCCGTCCCGCAGGGTGAAGACCCCCATCACCGGCAGGTCGGTCCACGTCTCACCGATCCGGAAGCGGTCGGTGCGCTCGTTCATGACGAGGTCCCCCTGCGCCAGCTCGCGGTGCACCACCCACTCCGAGCCGGTGCACAGCGCGAGCAGGCCCTCGAGGGTCTCGCGCACCTCGGCGTGGCCGTGCACCGCCGGCAGCATCATGTTCTGGTACTCGACGTCGTCGGTGAGCAGCGGCAGCGCGGTGTCGTAGTCGCGCGCAGCGGCCGCCCGCAGGAACGCGTTGACCGTCTCGAGGGCGCTCACGCGACCGGTCCCGTCGGCGCGTAGCCCGGTCGTCCGGCGGCGTTCCAGTCCTCCCACAGCTCGAAGAACTCCGTCCCGAAGGGGTCCTGTCCGCGCAGCGGCATCGACGCCCGCACGATCGAGAAGTCCAGCGGCGCGCGGTCGACCGCCGCGGCGAAGTGCCGCTCGGCCGCCTCGGTCTCGCCGTGGCGGTGCAGCCATGCGGCCAGGCGGCGTTCGGTCCTGGCGGTGCGCAGGTCCTCGTCGTCGTCAGGGGCGGCCGTCTCGGGCACCTCCCCGGTCCGCACCCAGCGGCGGAGAGCGTCGTGGTGCTGGTCGCTGGCGACCTGGGTGAACTCCAGGAACTGGTCGTCTCCGGGGGCGATCGTCGGCGGCTTCACGACCCGGCCCTGCTCGTCGAGCCACACCGTCGCCGGCACGTTCACGACGCCGAACAGGTCGGACAGCCGGTGCTCGAGGTCGACCGCCGTCGGCAGGTCCGTCGTCCCGGCCCACGGGCGCACCGCCTCGGCGTCCTCGTCGAGGGCCACCGTGACGACGTCGAGGCCCTCGGCGCGCAGCTCGTCGGCCAGCGCCTTCCAGGCCGGCAGCTCGTAGCGGCAGCCGCACCACGATGACCAGGCCACCACAGCGGTCTTGCGGCCGGACCCGGTGACGACGACGGAGGCGCCGTCGACGTCCGGCAGGCTCAGCGGATCCGGCAGCTCCCCCGCCGCGACGGTGCTGCCGGCAGGCTGGCCGAGCACCGCGACCGCGCGGTCCGCGAGCAGCTCGACGGCAAGCGGTCGGCGCAGCGCGGCGGCGACGTCCGCCAGGCGCAGCGTCGCCGGGTCGAGCTGTACGGGCACGCACACGTCCCCTCGGCACAGGCCCTGGGGCGTGCACGCCCATCCGGTGGCCTCGGTCAAGGCGGCGGGACCGAGCACGAGGTCTGCGCCCTGCACCTCCACGTCCACCTCGGCGACGTGGTCGCCGTCCAGCAGCACGAGCCGGGAGATCGCCATGGCGCGCAGGGTAGAACGTGTTCTACGTCTGTGGGAAGAGCTGACCCTGAGAGGCAGACCGGGGACGGTCCCTGATGTGCAGCACCCCGTCCCGGGTGCATCGTCGTGGGACACGCATGACGAGCTGGAGGAGCAAGGACATGGACGAGCTGCGCGGGAACCTGGGACGTTACGGACTGGTGCGCCCGACGGGTGACCGGGTGCTGGGCGGGGTGATGGCCGGGATCGGCCGCCGCTTCGGCCTGGAGCCCTGGCCCGCTCGCCTGGTGATCTCGGTGCTGCTGCTGGTGGTGCCCGGCAGCCAGCTGCTGCTGTATCCGCTGATGTGGTTCCTCATGCCGACCGATCAGACCTACCGGCCGGCGCTCTAGCAGGTCCGCGGCGGTGCCTGCTCCAGCACCGCCGCGGCGCGAGATCGGCTGCGGTTCCATGAGATCCACCCGCCGTCCGCGGCGACCTGCGCATCGTGTGCCCGTCGTGTGCGGTCCTGTGCAGACCGGGGGCTAGGGACCAAGGTCCCGCACGGACCGGCCTTCCGGCCCTGCCGCGGCAGCACCCCCGAGGCGACGCTGAGGTTGTCGGAGGACGTTCCTCCGCCTGGACCTGGAGGACGTCATGACCCGCATCGTCGTCGGAGTGGACGCATCACCTGCCGGTGCGCAGGCGCTGGAGTGGGCGGTGCGCGAGGCGATCGCCCGAGATCTCCCGCTGGTGGCGGTGCGCGCCTGGCTCCCGCCGAGCTTCGGCCTGTACTACCCGGCCGGCAGCGAGCTGGCCGGACACGTCCCGGACGCCTGCACGACCGCCGAGCAGGTCGCGGCCGAGCAGCTCAAGCTGGCCTGCGAGCGTGTCCCCGGGTCCGACGGTGCTCAGACGAGCTCGACCGCCGTCATGGGCTCGGCTGCCCAGGTCCTGGTCGAGGTCGGTGCGGACGCTGCCGTGATCGTCGTCGGCACGCGCGGAGCCGGTCCGCTGGCGCGCGCGCTGGTCGGCTCGGTCAGCTCGTCGGTGGCCCACCACGCGACCTGCCCGGTGGTGGTCGTCCCCGAGCACACCCCGTCCACGACGGACCGAGCGCGTGTGCTGGTCGGCATCGACCACTCGTCGGAGTCCCTGGCAGCGCTGCAGTTCGCGGTCGGCCACGCGCGCCGGCACGGCGCCGTCCTCGTACCGGTGTTCGTGCACGAGCCGGTCCTCACGTCCGGCAGCAGCGTGGACCTGCCGACCCTCGAGGCCTGCGAGCGCCAGTCGCTGCTCAGCGCCGCGAAGACCGCCGGTGCGCACGACGTGCTCGTCGAGCCGGAGGTCGTGACAGGGCACGCGGCCGCCGTCCTCACCCGGACGGCCCGTCCGCAGGACGTGCTCGTCGTCGGGACCCGTGGTCGTGGTGGCTTCGCCGGCCTGGTGCTCGGCTCGACCAGCACCCAGTCCCTGCAGCACGCGACCTGTCCCGTCGTCGTCGTCCGCGGCGCCACGACCTGATGCCCGGCTCGCTGCTCGCCGTTCCGCGCGCCGGCCTGCACCTGGCCGACTCGTTGCGGCGCGGCGCGATCGAGAACGCCCGCGTCGCCGCCCTGGCGATCAGCGACTCCCTCGTCGTGCGGCACGCCCTCGCCCCCGCCGACGAGGCAGCGCCGGGTGCGCTCACCCGGCTGACCGAGGCCGAGTGCCTGGCGCTGCTGGACACCCGGCACGTGGGGCGCCTGGCGTACGTCGCCCGCGCCGGTGTCCCGGACGTCGTGCCGGTGAACTACGCGCTGGTGGACGGAGACGTGCTGCTGCGCAGCGGCCCCGGCCCGAAGCTGCAGGCGGCGGAGCGGCGCGAGGTCGTGGCCTTCGAGGTCGACGACCTCGACGAGCAGGGGCGTACGGGCTGGAGCGTCGTGGTGCACGGCCGCGCCGTCCGGCTCGGTCCCGACGAGCACCGCCGGCTGCCGGAGGGCGCGCTGCCGGAGACGTGGGCGAGCGGACCGCGCTGGGCCGTCGTGCGCATCCGGCCGACCCGCATCGCAGGGCGCCGCCTGCACTGACGCTCCGCACGAGCAGGGGACGTGGACGTTCACCCGCTAAGGTGGGCCGATCGACGCTCCGAGCACGAGAAGGACGGCGATGCAGCAGGACGGCGCCCAGCCCACGCCCCCACCCGATCCCGCCCAGCCCAGTGCGGCCAGCGTCCGGCGCTGGCGGCAGCACCTGGCGGACGAGCGCCTCGAGGCATCGCTGTACCGCGACCTCGCCGCGCGCCGGGAGGGCGAGGATCGGGACATCCTGCTGGCGCTGGCCGCGGCGGAGGGGCGACACGCGGCGCACTGGGAGTCGTTGCTCGGCGAGCACGGCACCGGTACGGCGCGGGCCAGCCTGCGCAGCATCGTGCTGTCCCTGCTCGCCCGCCGCTTCGGCTCGGTGTTCGTGCTCGCCCTGGCGCAGCGGGCCGAGACGAGGAGCCCGTACACCGACGACGCCGACGCGACGCGCGCCATGGCGGCCGACGAGCAGATCCACGCCGAGGTCGTGCGCGGGCTCGCCGAGCGCGGCCGCGAGCAGGTGTCCGGCACGTTCCGCGCCGCGGTCTTCGGCGCCAACGACGGTCTGGTGTCGAACCTCGCGCTGGTCCTCGGCATCGCCGGCAGCGGCGCGACGAACACCGCCGTGCTGCTGACCGGTCTGGCCGGCCTGCTGTCGGGCGCGCTGTCCATGGGGGCGGGCGAGTACATCTCGGTGCGCTCGCAGCGCGAGCTGCTGGCCGCCTCGACGATGGGCGCCGACCACGTCGAGGCCTACCCGCACCTCGACGTGGACGCCAACGAGCTGGCGCTGGTCTACCGGGCCCGCGGCATGTCGGCCGACGCGGCGCAGGAGCACGCCGCGCGGCAGCTCGCGTCGTGGCCCGCCGTCGACGACGCGTCGTCGGAGACCGGTCACGAGATGGTCGGCAGCGGGCTGGCCGCGGGCCTGTCGAGCTTCTGCTTCTTCGCGACCGGCGCGCTGGTGCCCGTGCTGCCGTTCCTGGTCGGACTGCAGGGCCTGGCCGCGCTGGTCGTCGCCGCCGTCCTCGTCGGCTGCGCGCTGATGCTCACCGGCGCCACGGTCGGCATGCTGTCCGGCGCCTCGCCGCTTCGCCGCGCGCTGCGTCAGCTGGCGATCGGA
>JBKJQM010000194.1:0-11779 GCA_046594005.1 Mycobacteriales bacterium | reverse complement strand
GCGCTGACCTCACAAGCTTCTTCGGCATCCCCCTGGACCGGTGGCTGCCCTACAACGTCGTACGGACCTGGCACGTCCAGCTGTCGCTGCTCTGGGTCTCCACCAGCTTCCTGGCCGCCGGGATCTTCCTCGTGCCCATGATCACCAGGAGGAGGGATCCGAAGGGTCAGGGCCTTCTGGCGTATGCGCTGCTCGGCGCGTTGACCATCGTGGTCGTCGGCTCGCTGCTGGGCGAGGTGGCCGGCATCCGCGGCGCGTTCGGTGGCGCCTGGAGCTGGTTCGGCATGCAAGGGTTCGAATACCTCGACCTCGGGAAGTTCTGGCAGATCCTGCTCACCATCGGCATGGCGTTCTGGGTGGTGCTGTTGTGGCGTGGCCTTCGCAAGCGCCTGTCTTCGGAGAGCCCTGGCAACCTGCCGTGGCTGTTCTTCTACGCGGCGCTGGCACTGCCGGTGGTCTACGCCGCTGGGCTGCTCACCTCGCACGGCGACAGCTACACCGTCACCGACTTCTGGCGCTTCATGGTCGTGCACCTGTGGGTCGAGGACTTCCTCGAGCTGTTCACGACCGTGATGGTCGCCTACATCTTCGTGCTGCTCGGCGTCGTGCGGGAGAAGGTCGCGCTGCGCGTCATCTTCCTCGACATCATCCTCTACAGCGCCGGTGGAGTGATCGGCACCGCGCACCACTGGTACTTCAGCGGGACCCCTGCGTCGGTGCTCAGCATGGGCGCGTTCTTCAGCGCGTTCGAGGTCATCCCGCTGACGTTCCTGACCATCGAGGCGTGGAGCTTCATCCGCCTCGGCGCCAGTCAGGAGTCGAAGAGCGCGACGCCGTTCCCGCACCGCTGGGCGGTCATGTTCCTCGTCGCCGTCGGCTTCTGGAACTTCCTGGGCGCAGGCGTGTTCGGCTTCCTCATCAACCTGCCGATCGTCAGCTACTACGAGATCGGCACGGCCCTGACCGCCAACCACGCGCACACCGCGATGATGGGCGTCTACGGGATGCTGGCCGTGGCCTTCTCGCTGTTCGCGCTGCGCTACCTGACACCGCCCGACCGCTGGTCGGACAGGCTCGCCCGCACCAGCTTCTGGTCGCTGAACATCGGCCTGGCCTGGATGTCGTTCGTGTCGCTGATGCCCCTCGGGGTGCTGCAGCTGTACCACTCCGTCGAGAACAGCTACTTCGACGCGCGGTCGCTGTCCTTCATCACCAGCGACCCGAGTCGCCTGCTCGAGTGGCTGCGCCTGCCGGGTGACGTCCTGTTCATCGGCGGCGGGGTGCTGCCGCTGCTGTGGATGACCGTGCAGGGGGTCCTCGGGGTCGCGCGCCACCGGGACGTGCTGCCCGGCAGCGGCCTGCAGCTGTTCACCGAGATGGAGGACCACGACCCCGAGGTCGCCACCGCCTCGCGTGGACTGAGCTGACGGTGACGGTCGAGGTGGTGCTGCTGTCCACGTACTCGGTGGTGCTGCTGGGCATCGCGCAGCTGCTGCACGCGATGGGCCGGCGGAGCACGTCGCCCTACGCGAGCAGGACCCTGGCCGGCCACCTGCGGGCCACGGGACGGCAGGACGAGCCCCTCACGGCCGACGACTGGCCGCACTCCGAGGTGCCGCGCCTCTACGCCGGGATGGGGCTGGTCGCGACGCTCGCCGCGGCCGCGCTGTCGGTGGGGAGCCTGGCCCTGCACCACGCGGGTCCGGCCGTCGTCCTGCCGCTGGCCGTGCTGGCGCTCTCGGCCGCAGCGGTGCTGCGCATCGCGCGCGCTCTGCGCTAGTCGGCCTGCCTCAGGCGCCCACGGCGCGGAAGCCGCCGTCCACGTGGACGACCGTCCCGGTGGTGGCGGGGAACCAGTCGGACAGCAGCGCCACGCAGGCCTTGGCCACGGGCTCCGCATCGGCGACGTCCCAGCCGAGCGGCGCCCGTTCCTGCCAGACCTGCTCGAAGCGGTCGAAGCCGGGGATCCCCTTGGCCGCCATCGTCTTCAGCGGGCCGGCGGCCACGAGGTTGCTGCGGATGCCGTGGGCCCCCAGATCCCTTGCCAGGTAGCGGTTCGCGGACTCGAGGCCGGCCTTGGCGACACCCATCCAGTCGTACGCCGGCCAGGCGACCGTCGCGTCGAAGTCGAGCCCGACGTACGAGGAGCCGCGCGGCATCAGGGGCAGGCAGGCGCGAGCCAGGGCGGGGTAGCTCCACGTGGAGACCTGCAGGGCGGTGGCCACGTCGGCCCACGGCGTGCCGAGCAGGCCGTCGCCGAGGCAGGCCGGTGGGGCGAAGCCGATGGCATGCAGGACGCCGTCGAGGCCGTCCACGTGCTCCCCGATCCGGGCGGGGAGAGCGGCCAGGTCCGCCTCGCTCGTGACGTCGAGCTCCACCACCGGCGGTTCACCGGGCAGGCGTCGGGCGATCCGCCCGGTCAGCGAGGCGGTGCGGCCGAACGCCGACAGGACCACCGTGGCGCCCTGCTCGGCGGCCAGCCGCGCCACGGAGAACGCGATGGAACGGTCCGTGAGGACTCCCGTGACGAGCAGGTTCTTGCCCTTGAGCAGGTCGGTCATGAGATCTCCAGGTGGTGGGCGAGGGCTGCCTGCGCCGAGGCGGCGGCGGTCCAGAAGACACCGCCCGCCGGCAGCTGCAGCAGGTCGGCGAGGGGCAGCGCCGCCGCGAGCTCGGTGGCGAGCGTCGCCGGGTGCAGCGGGTCGTCGGCCTGACCGACGACCAGGCAGCGGGCGGCCACCCGGGCCAAGACGGCGCGGTCGACGAGCGGCCGGTCGACGCCGCGGGGCAGGGGTGCGGGCCGCCGGACGAGGTCCTGCGCACGTCGGCCGAGCAGCAGCGGCACGCCCCGCCGCGACCTCAGCTCAGCAGGGACCTCGGCGAGCAGGAGTGCGGTGACCGCGGCGACGTCGCCCCGGTCGATGGCGTCGCCGAGCGAGTGCAGGCGGAGGGTGGCGCCGTCGGCGCGGGCGCTGTCGAGAGCCGCGGGCAGCACGAAGGCCAGCCGCTCGAACCTCTCCGGCTCGTCCCGCAGGACGCGCAGCAGGGCGCCGCAGCCGAGCGACAGTCCGACGCAGGCGGTCGCGCCGACGTGGTCGGCCACAGCGCGCAGGTCGTCGGCGAGGACGTCGTAGTCCCAGCCGTCGACGAGCGCGTCGCTGGCGCCGTGGCCGCGGAAGCTCAGGAGGACCCGCGTGCCCCGCACCTTCGAGGCGAGCGGCCGGGTCTCGGCGCGGCTGCCACCGAGACCGTGCGCGAAGACGGTGACGGGCAGGCCCGCGCCGAGCACCGAGAACTCGACTCCGTGCACGAGACCGTATACCAGCATGGGCATCTCAGTGCCCCATGCCGAGGCCGCCGTCGACCGGGAGCACAGCCCCGGTGACGTAGGAGGCGGCGTCTGAGGCCAGGAAGGCGATGACCCCCGCCACCTCGCCGGGCTTGGCCGTACGGCCCATCGGGATGCCGGCGACGATGCCATCGGCGTCGAGCGAGGCGGTCATGTCGGTCTCGACGAAGCCGGGCGCGACGACGTTGCTCGTGATGCCGCGCGAGCCGAGCTCCCGGGCCAGCGACCGGGACAGCCCGACCAGGCCCGCCTTGCTGGCCGCGTAGTTGGCCTGGCCCGCGCCACCGGACAGCCCCACGACGGAGGAGACGAACACGAGCCTGCCCCACCGGGCCTTCAGCATCCCGCGGGCGGCCCGCTTGGCCACCCGGTAGCCGGCGGTGAGGTTCGCGTCCAGCACCCCGGTGAAGGAGTCCTCGCTCATCCGCAGCAGCAGGCCGTCGTCGGTGATGCCGGCGTTCGACACCACGACCTCGACCGGCCCGTGCGCTGCCTCCGCCGCGGCGAAGGCAGCGTCCACGTCGTCCGCCGAGCGGACGTCGCAGCGCACGCCGAGCAGGCCGTCAGGGGCGTCGGTGCGGTACGTGACGGCGACGCGGTGACCCTGCTCTGCGAGCAGCTGGGCTGTGGCCAGACCGATCCCACGGTTTCCTCCGGTCACCAGCACCGAGCGGCCGGTCACAGCGGCGGGTTGCGGTGCAGGCCGCGACCGTCGGGGAGCGTGGCGAGCAGCTCGACCAGTCGCCTGCGCGTCCCGTACGGCGCGATGACCTCGTCGACGGCGCCGCAGTCGACGGCGCGAGCGAGACCACCGGTCGTCGCCTCGTGAGCGGCGGACAGCCGCAGGACGAGGTCGGCGCGGCGGTCGGCGTCGGTCTCGGCTGCGAGCTCGCGCTTGTGGAGGACCTCGATCGCGGCGACGGCGCCCATGACGTCGACGGCCGCACCGGGCCAGGCCAGGACGGCATCGGCCCCGAGGCCCTTGCTGCCCATCGCGATGAACGCACCACCGAAGCTCTTGCGCAGCACGACGGTCAGGCGCGGGACGTCGCAGGCGGCGTAGGCGTGCAGGAGCTTGGCGCCACGACGCACGACGCCGGCGTCCTCCTGCCCGACGCCGGGCAGGTAGCCCGGCACGTCGACGAGGAACAGCAGCGGGACGCCGTTGGCGTTGCACCACTGCACGAACCGCCCGGACTTGTCACCGCTGGTCGCGTCCAGGCAGCCGGCCATGCGGATCGGGTTGTTGGCGACCACGCCGACGGTGCGGCCGGCGAGCCGACCGAGGCCGGTGAGGACGTTGCGCGCCCACCCGGCCTGCAGCTCGAAGAACGTGCCCGGGTCGAGGACCGCCCGCACGACCGGCCCCATGTCGTAGGCGAGCCGGTGGTTGGACGGCACGAGGGCGCTGGGGTCGGGCCCGTCGGTGCGCCGCAGGTCGACGTCACCCTGCCGGCCGAGCAGGTCGACGAGCAGCCGCGCGCGGTGCAGCGCGTCGGCCTCGCTGTCGGCCGCGACGTGCACGACGCCGCTCTTGGCGTGGGTGTCGTTGCCGCCAAGGCGCTCTGCGTCGACGTCCTGACCGGTCACCTTGCGCACCACGTCCGGCCCGGTGACCAGCACGCGGCCGGCGGGGGCCATGACGATGACGTCGGTCAGCGCGGGGCCGTACGCCGCTCCGCCGGCGGCCGGGCCGAGCACGACCGAGATCTGCGGCACGCGGCCGCTGGCGCGCACCTGCGCGGCGAACACCCGGCCCACGGCGTCGAGCCCGCCCACGCCCTCGCGCAGCCGGGCGCCGCCGGAGTGCCAGAGGCCGACGATCGGCCGGCCGGCGGCGACAGCTCGGTCGGTGGCTGCGGCGATGGCGCGGCAGCTGTCCTCGCCCAGGGCGCCGCCCTGCACCGTGGCGTCGGTGGCGAAGGCGTCCACGGAGGTGTCGCCGATGCGGCCACGGGCCACGACCACCCCGTCGGCCCGGTCGAGCAGGACCACGTCGTCGAGCAGCACGTGCAGCCGGTCGACCGCCTGCTGCGCCACGACCGGTCGCGTCATCAGCTCGGTCATCGCGTCAGCACCAGGGACACGTCGTGGCCGCCGAAGCCGAACGAGGTGCTCAGCGCGACGTCGTGCAGGTGGTCGCGGTTGACGGTGCGGACCGCGTCGACGTCGGCGGCGTCGTCCTGGTCGTGCAGGTTGCGGATCGCCGGGACGACGCCGCTCTGCAGCGCCAGCACGGCGGCGATCGCCTCGACGGCGCCGGCCGCCCCGAGCAGGTGCCCGGTGCAGGACTTGGGCGCGGTCACCGGCGGGCGGTG
Source organism: Mycobacteriales bacterium (assembly GCA_046594005.1). Lineage (GTDB taxonomy): Bacteria > Actinomycetota > Actinomycetes > Mycobacteriales > SCTD01 > SCTD01. The sequence continues at coordinate 6,112 of JBKJQM010000194.1, read as the reverse complement.
GTCGCCGAGTGCGATGCTCAGCGCCCGCGCCTCCGCGAGGTCGCCCAGCGGAGTGGACGTGGCGTGGGCGTCCACGTGACCGACGTCGCGCGGGCCGACGCCTGCATCGCGCAGCGCCGCGGTGATGCTGCGGGCAGCGCCCGCACCGGACGGGTCGGGGGCGGTGACGTGGTGGGCGTCGCTGGCGAGGCCTGCCCCGGCGAGGCGGGCGCGGACACGGGCGCCCCGGCCTGCGGCGTGCGCCTCGGTCTCGAGCACGAGGACGCCGGCGCCCTCACCGAGGACGAAGCCGTCGCGGCCCTTGTCGTACGGGCGGCTCGCGGCCTCCGGCTCGTCGTGGCGGGTCGACAGCGCGCGCATCTGGGCGAAGCCGGCCAGCGGCAGCGGGTGCACGCAGGCCTCGGCGCCGCCGGCGACGACGACGTCCGCCCGGCCGGACCGCAGCAGCTCCAGGGCGACGGCGAGGGCTTCGGCGCCGGACGCGCAGGCGCTGACGGGGCAGTGCACTCCCCCGCGGGCGCCGAGCTCCAGCCCGACGGTGGCGGCAGGCCCGTTCGGCATGAGCATCGGGACCAGGTGCGGGCTCACGCGTCGCGGGCCCTTCTCGCGGAGCACGTCGTTCTGGCTGAGGATCGTCAGCGCGCCGCCGATGCCGGAGCCGATGACGACGGCGAGCCGCTCCGGCTCCACCTCGGGGCTCCCGGCGTCGGCCCAGGCCTCGCGGGCGGCGACGAGTGCGACCTGCTGCACCCGGTCCAGGGTGCGTGCCTCGACCCGCTCGAGCCGGCCGTCGAGGTCGACGGTGGCGGCGAGTCGTGCTGGCAGGTCGGCGAACTCGGGCTCCTCGAGCAGCCGTACGCCGGAGCGTCCGGTCAGAAGGCCGTCCTCGAGCGCGGCGACGTCCGGACCGAGGGGCGTGAGCGCACCGACGCCGGTGATGGCGGCCGCTGTCACCCAGCAGCCTTGGAGATGTAGTCCAGGGCGTCGCCGACGGTCAGCATCTGCTCGAGCGCCTCGTCCGGGATGCGGACGTCGAAGCGCTCCTCGCAGGCCACGACGACCTCCACCATGGTGAGGCTGTCGATGTCGAGGTCCTTGTCGAAGGACGCCTCCGGTCGCACGGCGTCCGCCGACGTGCCGGCGACCTCCTGCAGGACCTCGGCGAGGCCCGCGAGCAGCTCGGGGCGGGTAGCGGTGCTGGCGGTGGTGGGGGCGGTCATGGCTTCTCCTGGGGTCATGGGCACCGGACGACCTGTCCGGCGGCGGTGAGCCCGGCTCCGAACCCGACCAGGAGCACGGGGTCACCCGTGCGGACCTGGCCGAGCTCGACGAGCCGGCTGAGGGCGAGCGGCACGGAGGCCGCACTGGTGTTGCCACTGTCGACGACGTCGGTGGCGACGACGACCGACGGGGGGAGGCGCAGGCTCTTGACGAGCGAGTCGGTGATGCGCAGGTTCGCCTGGTGCGGCACGAACGCCGCGAGGTCAGCCAGCTCGAGACCGGCTGCTGCGCAGGCTCTCCGGGCCAGGTCCGGCACGGAGGTGGTGGCCCAGCGGTAGACCGCCCGGCCCTCCATCCGGACCACCGGCGGGTAGCCCTCGGTGCGCAGCACGCCGGCCTGGTCGCCGTCGCTGCACCAGACGACCGGACCGAACCCGTCGGTGCCGCCGACGCCCACCACGGCTGCTCCGGCCCCGTCGCCGAACAGGAACGCGGTACCCCGGTCGTACGGGTCGATGACGTCGGAGAAGCGCTCGGAACCGATCACGAGGACCGTGGAGGCGCTGCCGACGCGGACAGCATCGGCGGCGAAGGAGAGCCCGTAGGTGAACCCGGCGCACGCCGCACCGAGGTCCAGGGCGCCGCTGCCGCCAGTGCCCAGTCCCGAGGCGACGGAGGCCGCCGCACCGGGCACGAGGTGGGTCAACGTGCAGGTGCCGACCAGCACCAGGTCGACGTCAGCGGGTGCGACCCCGGCGGCGGCCAGGGCCTTTCCGCCTGCGGACACTGCCATCTCGACGACGGACTCACCGTCACCCGCCACGCCGCGCGTGACGATCCCGCTGCGGTCGCGGATCCACGCGTCGCTGGAACCGGTGCGCTCGGCGACGGCGGCGTTGTCCTCGCGGTGGGCCGGGCGGTGCGCGCCGAGGCCCAGCAGGGCGGCGGCCCTCATGCGCTGACGAGCAGGTCGGCCGGCGTCTTCAGAGAGGTGACCGGCAGGTCCGGCAGCGCCCGCCGCAGCAGTGCGGTCAGCACGCCTGCCGGGGCCAGCTCGGTCGCGCGGTCGGCGTCGCTCGCGGCAGCCAGGCACAGGTCGAAGCGCACCGGTCTGGTCAGCTGGCCGACCAGGCGGTCCAGCAGCTCACGTCCGTCACGCAGGACGGCTCCGTCGGCGTTGGCGACGACGTCGCAGGCGGCATCCCGGGCGGGGACGGCGGCCACGAGCTCGCGCAGCCCGTCGACCGCGGAGGCCATGGCGGAGGTGTGGAAGGCGCCTGCCACGTCGAGCCTTCGGACACGCACACCCCGCGGCGGTGTCCAGGCGTCGAGAGCCTCGACCGGCCCGCCGACCACGACCTGCCCGGCCACGTTGACCGTGGCCAGCTCGAGCCCGGCGTCCGAGAGCGACTGCTGGTCGACCGCCCCTCCGAGCAGCGCGGCCATGCCGGTGGGGTTGCGGGCGGCGGCCGCCGCCATCAGGGCGCCGCGGCCGGCGGCGAGGGCCATGGCGTCGTCGTCGTCCAGCACCCCGGCCAGTGCGAGCGCGGACAGCTCGCCGACGCTGTGGCCGAGGACGAGGCCCGGGACCTCGCCGGCGAGGGCCACCCGGCCGCTGAGCAGGGCGACGGCGGTGAGCAGCGGCTGCGCGACCTCGGTGCTCCGGACGACCTCGGCCGGCGCCGTGGTGCCGAGGGTGAGCAGGTCCAGGCCCGTCCGGGACGACCAGCGGGCCACCGTCGCGGCCGCTCCGGGCAGGACGAGCCAGGGGCGCAGCATGCCGGTGGACTGGGAGCCCTGACCGGGCGAGAGGAAGAGGTGCACGAGATCGAGCCTGGTGGTGACCGGCCAGTAGGACTGCAGCCGGCGCGCACCACAGATGGAGCAGCTTGTTGTCAGTTACCTACAACGGGCTGGTGCGGCCCACCAGGAGCGCGAGCCGGACGACGAGGGCGTCACGCGGTGCGGTCAGGTCGCGGCCCAGCACGTCGGCGAGCTTCTTCAGCCGGTAGCGCACCGTGTTCGGGTGCAGGAACAGCGTCCGACCGGTGCCCTCCACCGACCCGCCGCCCTCGAGGTAGGCGGCCGCCGTGGCGAGCAGATCACCCCCGGCCTCCGCCAGGGGGATGTACACCTCCTCCAGCAGCCGTCGCCGCGCCGCCGCCTCACCGAGCAGGGCCCGCTCGGCGAGCAGGTCGCTCGCGGCCACCGGGCGGGGGGCGTCCGGCCAGCCGCCGACCGCCGCAAGACCTGCCAGCGCTTCCTGCACGGACGGAGGAGCCGCCGCCAGCTCTGCCGCGACCGGCCCGACGACGACGGGCGCGTCGGGCAGTCCCGCCACGACCTGCGCGACCGCGCCCTCCACGGTGCCCGCCCCACCCACGACGAGCACCAGCGCGGACGCTGCCTCACCCGTCAGCACCGACAGTCCGGTGTGGCGTGCGGCAGCGCGCAGCTGTCCGAGGTCGAGGTCCGCCGGGGACGGCGTGGCCAGGGCGACCACCCACTCGACCCGGCCCCACCCGAGGGAGCCGGCTCGCGACAGCGTCAGCTCGCCGGCGTGCCCGCGTACCAGCGCGTCCACGACGCCCGCCTCGAGGCGAGCGTCCCAGGCGCCGCGCGCCTCGGCTGCGGCGGCGTAGACATCGGCTGCGGCGAAGGCGATCTCGCGGGAGTACCTCAGCACCGCCTCGCGCAGGACAGCCTCGTCGCCGGGGGCGGCCAGGCCCGGCACCGCAGCCTCGACGATCTCGACGGCGATCCGGATGAGCTGCACCGTCTGCTTGAGGTTCACGACGCGGGCCAGCTCGCGGGGAGCGGCCGCGAACACCTCGGGCCCGGCCGGCACCGAGGACCCCGGCTTGCGCAGCCACTCCGCGAACACGTCGACGCCTGCGTGCACGACCAGGCCCACGTGCGAGCGCTCGGCCGCCGGCAGCGCGGCGAACCACGGCAGGTCCTCCATGGCCCGGACCGCGTCAGCGCTCAGCGTCGAGGACGCCCCACGCACGCGCTGCCAGGTCGCCTTCGCCACCGCAGCACTCTGTCAGGCGGAGGCCTGGAGCGGCTGCGTGTCCCTGACGCGCCGAGGCAGGTGCGCGGCCGCGGGCGGCGAAGCAGACCGGGACCCGCCGCCCGCCGGAAGGACCCCGTGAAGCGCTCCCTGCTCCTCACCGCTGTCGTCGCCCTGACCGCCGCCACTGTCGGGACGGTCTCGGCCAGCACCTCGGCCGCGCCGGCGCTCGACGTCGACCGCTCCTGCGTCGCCCCCGCGGGCGACCCCGAGCCCGGTACTCCCGAGTGGGTGCAGCGCGACACGGCGAACCAGTACTGCGCCAGCCTGCGGCCGCGTGACCAGGCAGCAAGCCCGGCCTTCGGCTTCGGCAACCTCAGTCAGGGCGCCGCGTTGTACGCCGAGCAGACCGTCGAGCAGCTCTCCCAGCCGACGCAGCCCAAGGGCGGGGTCACCACCCTGGTGCCGGGCGCCAAGGCCGCCGACCCGTTCCGGACCGTCAAGCGCTGGACCGAGGCGGGCCGTGGCCGAGTCGCCCCCGTCGCCTTCTCGGCCCTGAACGGCTCGACCCTGCGCGGTCACGTGTTCGTCCCGCCGGCCAACGTGCCGAAGCCGAAGGCCGGCTACCCCGGCGTCGTCATCACCGACGGCTCGGTGCAGGCGTACGAGGAGCTGTACTACTGGGCCGCCGAGGACCTGGCCGAGGCCGGCTACATGGTCATGACCTACGACGTGCAGGGTCAGGGCGATTCCGACCTGTTCGGCGAGGACTGCCCCGGCGCGTGCACCGGTGTGCCGTACCAGCAGGACCTGAACTTCTTCCAGGGCGCGGAGGACTCGCTCAGCTTCTTCCTGTCCACGAAGGGCGCGCCGTCCGGCGGGTCGCACAACCCGTTCTGGACCGACCTCGACACGTCCCGCATCGCGCTGGCCGGCCACTCGCTCGGCGCCAGCGCGGTCAGCCAGGTCGGGCAGTGCGACGACCGGGTGACGACGATCGTCGCGTGGGACAACCTGCGCGCCATCGACGGCTGCGAGGGCGTCACGATCCCCGCCCGGCACCGCACGAAGAAGCTTCTCAACGTGCCGGCGCTCGCGCTCACGAACGACTACGTCTTCAACACCCAGCCGATGGTGGAGGCACCGGACCCGGACGCGAAGACCGCCGGCTACCGGCAGATCGCGGCGGCGGGCCTGGACGCCCAGATCATCACGCTGCGCGGCGCCACCCACCTGACCTACAGCTACATCCCGCTGGTGTTCCAGGCGAACGAGCTCGGCGAGCGGATGGCGTCGTACTACACCAAGGCGTGGCTCGACCTGCACCTGCGCGGCGACCGCAGCGGGCTCACCCGGCTGACGGCGCGGGCGTTCGACGACAGCGTCGACGGGACGTCGATCGGTGCCGGCGTGTACGACCCCGCCCTCGCCGACCCGGCCGACCCGTACAGCGGCAACGTCCCGTACGTCATCGACGGCATCCCCGTCGCGGACGCCGTCTCCTTCTACTACCGGTCGGCGTACTCGCTGCGCGACCCGCGCACGGGCGACCACCGGACCTGCTCCGACGTCCGCAGGGGCTGCCGCACCCGCTGACCCGCTCGCGGTGGTCCGGTCAGACCTGCTGCAGCGGCGCGTCCCCCACGCCCGCCACGACCGTGCGGTTGCGGCCCTCCGCCTTGGCCCGGAGCAACGCCGTGTCGGCGACCCGCAGGGCCTCCTCGAACGGCCGGTCCGGCGTCGCCACGGTCAGGCCGAAGCTGGCCGTGAAGACGGGCACGCCGCCGCCCAGCAGGCTCAGCTCGAGCTCGCTGCGCACCCGGTCGAGCACGTCCTGAGCGGCCTGCGCCGAGCAGTCCGGCATCACCAGCAAGAACT
>JBKJQM010000020.1:0-3075 GCA_046594005.1 Mycobacteriales bacterium | reverse complement strand
CCGAGACCTGGACGCCGCCGTCGTGGGACGAGGTCGTGCGGACCCATTCGGCCCGCGTCTACCGGCTGGCCTACCGCCTCACCGGCAACCCGCACGAGGCCGAGGACCTCACGCAGGACGTCTTCGTCCGCGTCTTCCGGTCGCTGTCGACCTACACACCCGGCACCTTCGAGGGCTGGCTGCACCGCATCACCACGAACTTGTTCCTCGACCAGGTCCGCCGCAAGGCGCGCATCCGCTTCGACGCCCTGCCCGACGACGCCGAGCGGCTCCCGAGCGGCGACCGTGGGCCCGCCCAGGTCTACGACGAGACGCACTTCGACCACGACGTGCAGGCGGCGCTCGACGCGATGCCGCCGGACTTCCGGGCCGCGGTCGTGCTGTGCGACCTCGAGGGCCTGTCGTACGAGGAGATCGCCGCCACGCTGGGCATCAAGATCGGCACCGTCCGCAGCCGCATCCACCGCGGCCGGTCGCAGCTGCGCGCCGCCCTCGCCCACCGCGACCCTGCGGCTCCCGCGGCGGACCTGTCATGAGGGGCTGCCTCGGCGAGGTCGCCGCTGCCCTCGTGGACGGCGAGCTCGACCACGCCGGACGCGAGCGCGCCCAGCGCCACCTCGCGCACTGCGACACCTGCCGCGCCGAGGTCGACGCTCAGCGCCGGCTCAAGGCGCGGATGGGCAGCCTGGAGGCTCCCGCTCCGAGTGCAGACCTGCAGGCGCGGTTGAGGGGGCTCGGGGCGCCCGCGCTCGAGGTCCGCCTGCTCGCGACCGCACACGACGCGCGCCGCCCCGTCGGCCCGTCGCGCCCGATGTCGGCGCGCCCGGCTGCGCGGCCCGCCAGCCTGCGCGGCCCGGCGACCCGCCGCCCCATCCGCCGGCGGCGCGCCGCGACCGGCACCGTTCTCGCCGCGCTCGGAGTCGCCGCGGCGCTCGCGCTCGGCGGCAGCCCGTCCCGGCCACCGTCGACCCCCGTGGACCCGGGTACGGACGCCTTCGTCACCGAGTTCGTCGACGTGACCAACGACGGCACCACCGGCACCGGGGTGACGCAGGCGACGCTGACCGGCGGAGGCGTCGGGAGCCCGAGGTGAGGCGGCTCGTCCTGGTCGCCGTCGGCACCGGGCTGCTGCTCGCCGGGCTGCCTGCCCTCGCCTCGTCCGAGCCCGCCGTCCCGACCGCCGCCGCCGAGCGCGACGCGCTCGCCCTGCTGGGCCGGGCCGCCCGCGCCGGCCGGTCGCTGTCGTACAGCGGCACGCAGTACGTCGCCTCCTGGCGTGAGGGAGCCACCGGCGCGACCCTCGTCGAGGTCGCCCACGTACCCGGCCACGCCGCCGTCGTCACCGCGCCGCCCACCGCCGGCGACCCGACCGTGCTGCTGACCGCCACCGCGGCGCTGGACCCGCGGCTGGTGGAGCTGCTCGCGGCGTCGTACGACCTGGTGCTCGGTGACAGCGCGCGCTGCACCGGCCGTACCGCATCGGTCGTCGAGGCCGTCCGGGACGGCCGGGTCGCCGGCCGCTTCTGGCTGGACCAGGCCAGCGGGCTGCTGCTGCGGCGCGAGGTCTACGACGCGGAGGGCCGCCGTACGCGCAGCAGCGCCTTCGTCGACCTCGACGTCCGGCAGTCGACCACCACCCCCGCCGCCGTGCAGCTGCGACCCGTCGGCGCAAGCGCAGCCTCGCTGAGGGCCGACGGCTGGCAGGTGCCCGACGCCCTGCCCGAGGGGCTGCGCCTGTTCTCGACCGGGCAGACCGACGACGAGGTGCTCCAGCTCGCGTACTCCGACGGCCTGTCGACGGTGTCGCTGTTCGCCCAGCGCGGCGGCCTCGGCAGCGGTCCCGGCCAGGGCTTCTCGGCCGACGAGGTCGGCGACCGGCCGGTGTGGGTCAAGCACGCGACCCCCGAGCGGGTCGTGTGGAGCGGCGGCGGCCGGGTCTGGACGCTGGTCTCCGACGCGCCTCCGGCGACGGTCCGCGCCGCGGTCGGCGCCCTGCCGCGCGACCCGGCTCCCGACGACGGCTTCCTGGCCCGGCTCGGCCGCGGTCTCGCGCGGCTGGGGTCGATGCTCAACCCCTTCGACTGAGACCTGACGGCGACTTCACACCGCACGGGGAAGACTGATGGTGAGGGCCCACTCGGTCCTCACCCCGCCACCCCGGAGGACCTCCATGACCGACCCCTTCGCCCAGGGCCCTGACTCCGCCCCGAGGGACCGCGACGTCGTCGCCGGCGGTACCGACGCGCCGCCGCCGAGCCCGTGGTGGTCGCGCTCGGAGGGGACGTGGGGCGCACCGGCACAGGACGCGCAGGCGACCCGGCCGTACGGCACCCCCGCATACGGCTCGCCGCAGCCCCCGCCGCAGCAGCCCGCCCAGCCCGACCCGTGGAGCAGCCCCCAGACGCGGGCGAGCTTCCCGTCGGGGGCGCAGGCCTGGGGCTACCCGACCGACACGATCGGCGCTCCCGCCCCGACCGGGCCGAAGAAGGGGCGCCGCGGCCTCGGCATGGCCGCCGTGGTGCTCGCCACCGCCCTGGTCGCCGGCGGCGTCGGCGGCGTCGTGGGCGCGCGTTCCGGCGGCGACGACTCGGCGCTGCTGGACCCGGGCGCGAGCCTCGGCAGCGGTAGCAGCACCTCCGCGGCCGTCGACCGCGCCCCTGACTCGGTGGCCGGCATCGCCGCTCGCGTCATGCGCAGCACGGTCAGCATCGGCGTGCGCAGCAGCGAGGGCAGCGGCACCGGCTCGGGCGTCGTCATCCGCAGCGACGGCTACGTCCTCACCAACAACCACGTCGTCGCGTCCGCCGCGAACGGCGGTGAGATCACGGTGACCTTCGATGACGCGGAGCAGGAGCTGCCGGCGCAGATCGTCGGCCGCGACCCGGTCACCGACCTCGCGGTCATCCAGGTCAAGGCCGGCGAGCAGCTGCCCGCCGCCGCGCTCGGTCAGTCTGGTGCGCTGGTCGTCGGTGACCCGGTCATCGCCATCGGCTCGCCGCTGGGCCTGTCCGGCACCGTCACGACCGGCATCGTCAGCGCGCTCAACCGCACCGTGAACGTGCCGGCCGAGGGCGG
>JBKJQM010000426.1:0-6658 GCA_046594005.1 Mycobacteriales bacterium | reverse complement strand
CTCCTGGCGGGTGGGGAGAAGACGGGGGAACGCAGCGGCGCCCCGCGCGCGGTGCACGCGGGGCGCCGTGGGCGTGCAGGTCCTAGCTGCTCGGCAGGCCCGCGACGTCCGGCGACTCGTAGGCGTCCGTGAGCGCCTTGGCGCCACCCGGGACGTCCGCCGGCTGCAGGATGAAGCTCTTGGTGCTCGGGCTCGCACCCGGCGTGGAGAAGTCGAGCGGCACGAGCAGGTTCTTCGTGTCGACGTTCGTCAGCGACTGCTTGGCCTTGATCATGCCCTCCGGGGTGAGATCGCCGTCCGCACAGGCCTTGTCGAGGATCTGCCGCATGATGTCGGCCATGCCGGTGCCGACGACGGCGCCGAGGCTCGGGGTGACCTTCGGGTACGCGGCGGAGTACTCCTTGAGCAGGTCGGGCTGCTTGTCGAAGGAGTTCGTCGGCGAGGCCACGATGAGGTTCTTCTTCAGGGCTGCCGCGGCAGGACCGCCGAGCAGGCCCGGGGCGAAGACCGGGTTGTTGCCGATGATCGGGACGTCGAGGCCCTGCGTGGCCGCGGCACCGGCGGCGGACGCCGTCTGACCGGGCGCGACGGTGAGGGCGATCGCCTTGACGCCGGCAGCCTTGAACTGCGTGATCTGCGCGCTCATGTCCTTGTCGGTGCTCTTGATCTTCGCCTCGACGATCTTGAGCTTGTGCTTGCCCGCCATGTACTTCGACCCGGCGAGGCCGCCGGCGCCGTACTCGCCCTCGAAGTAGATGTGGCCGATCGTGTCGCCCTCCTTGATCAGCCCCTTCTCCAGCGCGTAGGCGATGCCGTTGGTCATCTCGACGTCGTACGTCGCGCCCGGGGTGGCGGTGCCGGGCAGCTTGGTGAGGCTGCGGGCCCAGGCCGGCGGGATGTTCACGATGCTGTCGGCCTTGTAGGCCTCCGACAGCGCGGCGTTGATCGGCGAGCCGATCGTCTGCTGCATCGCGAGGACGTCGTCCTTCATGCCGCTGTAGAACTGCACTCCGGTCGCCGGCACGTAGCCGGTGTCCTTGATGTCGAGCTTCACGGTGTACTTCCCGCACACCTTGTCGCCGGCGTTCTGCTTCTTCCAGTACAGCGTGTGCGCGTTCGTGAGGTCGGCGCCCAGTGCTGCGAAGACGCCGGTGAGGTCGGTGAGCACGCCGAGGTTGATGGTGGTGCCCTCGATGCCGCGGCCCACCTTCACCTCCCCGGCGGCGCCGTCGCCGCCCGTGGCGGTGTCCGGGGCCTTCGTGCTGCAGCCGCTCGCGGCCGTGAGGACCGTGACGGCGAGCAGGACACCCGTGCGGTGGCCGAGCTTCATGTGGTGCTCCCTTGTGCTGGTGTGGATGACGGGACGGTCTCGGGACGGGACGACGGGGCACGGCGTCCGCCGCGGCGGACGCGCTGCGCGAGGCCGACGAGGCCGGCGGGCTCGAACAGCACGACGAGGACGATGGCCAGGCCGAACAGCAGCCGGGCCGCCTGGCCGGGCGAGACGCCGCCCTCGCCGGGCTCGGAGATGAACGGCAGCGAGCCGGCGTACTCCTGGAACAGGATCGGCAGCGAGCTGACGAAGATCGCGCCGAGGACCGCGCCGCCGACCGATCCGAGGCCGCCGAGCACGATCATCGCGAGGTAGAGCACGGACAGGTCGAGTGCGAACGACTCGGGGGCGACGCTGCCGATGGACAGGGCGTAGAGGACCCCGGCCAGTCCGGCGTACATCGACGACACCAGGAAGACGCGGGCCTTGTAGCCCTGCACGTCGACGCCCATGACCGCTGCCGCGACCTCGCTGTCGCGCAACGTCATCAGCGCGCGACCGGGCCGGCTGCGCAGCAGGTTGCGGGCGAACCAGTACGCCGCGAGCGCCAGCACGATGCCGAGGTACCAGAGCCGCTCCGGGCCCTTGAACGGCACGCCCAGCACCGCCAGGTACGGGTCGCCGCTGCTGAAGGAGAAGCCGAACAGCGAGAAGGGCGGCGTGGTCCGTCCGTTGAAGCCGCCCGTGACCGACGTCCACGTGTCGAGGACGTGCTGGCCGATGAAGACCAGTCCGAGGGAGGCGACACCGAGGTAGATGCCTCGCAGCCGGGCTGCGATCGGCGAGAACACCAGCCCGGCGAGGCCGGCGAGCAGGACGCCGAGCACCATGCCGACCAGCGGCGGGAGCCCCAGCCCGTCGGTCTTCTCGGCGCCGTTGCCCGGCTCGCCGCTGACGAAGACGTAGGTGATCGCGCCGACCGCCAGGAAGAACGCGTGGGCCAGCGAGAGCTGGCCGGTCGTCCCGACCAGCAGGTTCAGACCGATGGCGCCGATGATGGCGCCGCAGGCGGCGAAGCCGGTCCGCAGCCAGAACTCCTCGACGTAGATCGGGGCGATGAGCAGGAGGACGACGAGCAGCACCGTCGCAGCGATCCCCAGGGGGGAGCGGCGGCGGCGTACGGCAGGCGCGGTGGCAGCGAGCTGATCGCCGAGGGTGGGGGCGACGGTCGTGTCAGACACGGGTGAGCTCCTTCGTCCCGAACAGGCCGGAGGGGCGCACCAGCAGCACCAGGATCATCACGACGTACGGCACGACGTCGCCGAAGCCGCGGCCGAGGAACAGCAGCTGCTCCTGGTAGCCGGCAGCCATCGACTCCGCGACGCCGATGACGAAGCCACCGACGAGCGCGCCTCCGGTCGAGTCCAGCCCGCCGAGGATCGCAGCGGGGAAGGCCCGCAGCGCCGTCGCACTGACACCGGGCGTCACGCCGGGGGTCGGTGCGCCGACCAGGAACATCCCGGCCACGGCAGCAAGACCGGCGCCCACCACCCAGGCGAGAGCGGAGACCCGGCCGAGCCGGATGCCCATGAGCGCGGCGGTCTCGCCGTCCTCGGCACTGGCCCGCATCGCCACGCCCCAGCTGGAGAACTTGAAGGCGGCCATGAACACGCTGATCAGGACGGCCGCGGTGGCCATCGCCCACAGGCGGTTCTCGGTGATGCCGATCCCGCCGATCTTCACCGAGTCCCCGCCCCACGGGTGGCCGATGTTGAGAATGTCGGACCCGATCCGCCGGGTCAGCTCCGTCAGCAGCATGATGTCGATGCCGATGGTGAGGATCGCGAGGCTGATGACGGGCGCGCCGCGCAGCCGGTTGATGAGCAGCCGCTCCACCAGCAGGCCGACGCCGGCGGTGATGAGGATGCCCCCGACCACGGCCGGGAAGAAGCCGAGGGACGGCTGCAGCTTCGCGATCGAGTACGCGCCGAACAGCAGCAGCGAGCCGTGCATGAAGCTGACGACCTCGCTGGCCTTGAAGATGACGGCGAAGCCCAGGGCGATCAGTGCGTAGATGGCGCCCAGCGAGAGCCCGTTGAGCAGCAGGGTGAGGAACGTGTTCACGCCGGGTCCTCCGGATCGGTGATGGCGTCCTCCGCGGCGGAGCCCAGGTAGGCGCGGATGACCTCGGGGTCGCGCTGCACCTCGGCCGGCGTCCCGTCGGCGATGAGGCGACCGAAGTCGAGGACGGTCACCCGGTCGGCGATCCCCATCACCATGCCCATGTCGTGCTCGACCAGGACGATGGTGATCCCGAGCGCGTCGCGGATCTCGAGCACAGCGGCCGCCATGCGGCGGGTCTCCTCGGCGTTCATGCCGGCGACCGGCTCGTCGAGCAGCAGCAGGTCGGGCTCGGTGCACAGCGCGCGGGCGACCTCGACGCGCTTCTGGTCGCCGTAGGACAGGACCCCGACAGGCACGTCGAGCTTGTCGCCCAGCTCCAGGAACTCGGCGATCTCCCGCACGCGGGCGCCGTGCAGCGCAGCCTCGCGGGTCGCGCGCGGCAGGCGGAGGCCCGCCGCGAGGAAGCCGGCCTTGGTGAGGTGGTGGCGGCCGAGCATGAGGTTCTCGGCGACGGTCTGCCCGCCGGACAGGGCGATGTTCTGGAAGGCCCGCGCCACCCGCAGCCTGGCGATGCGGTGCGGGCGCAGGTCGGTGAGCACGGCGTCGCCGAACCGGACCGTGCCCTCCGACGCGCGGTAGACGCCGGACAGGACGTTGAACATCGTCGACTTGCCCGCGCCGTTCGGGCCGATGATCGCGTGCACCGTGCCGGGCGCGACGGTGAAGGAGACGTCGGACAGGGCGGACAGCGCCCCGAAGCGCACCGTGACGTGGTCGACGACCAGGGGCGGGATGCCGCGCGCCTGCGCGTCCGGGCCGGGGGACGTGGTGGGCGCGGTCATCCCGTCCACCTCGACAGCGTCTTGGTGCTGCGGGCCGCGGCCGACTGGACCGCGTCCTCCTCGCCGGCTGCGTGCCCCAGGTAGAGGCGCTGCACGGCGTCGGTCTTCGCCAGCTCGGCGGCCTCCCCCGACAGCGAGACACGGCCGACGTCCAGCACGAACGCGAGGTCGGCGACCCCGAGCGCCATGGTGGCGTTCTGCTCCACCAGGAGCACGGAGGTCCCCTGGCGGTTGATCTCCTGCACGATCGTCCCGATCTGCTCGATGATCCGCGGGGCGAGCCCGAGCGAGGGCTCGTCGAGCAGCAGCAGCTTCGGCCCGGCCATCAGCGCCCGGCCGATCGCCAGCATCTGCTGCTCGCCGCCCGACAGCAGGCCGCCGCGCTGGGTGCGCCGCTCCGCGAGGACCGGGAACAGGTCGAACACGCGGATCTGCGCCGCGGCCTTGGCGGCCTTGTCCTTGCTGCCCATCCCGCCGGCCCGCAGGTTCTCCTCGACGGTCAGCCGGCTGAAGATGCGCCGGCCCTCCGGGACCTGCACGACGCCGGCCTGCACGATCGACGAGGCATCCCGGCCGGCGAGCGAGCGGCCGTCGAACACGACCGTGCCCTGCTCGATGCGGCCCTTGTGCAGGCGCAGCGTGCTGCTGATCGTGCGCAGCAGGGTGGACTTGCCCGCGCCGTTGCTGCCGAGCACCGCCACGACCTTGCCGTCGGGCACGGCGAGAGTGATCCCGCGCAGGGCCTCGACGGCGCCGCCGTACGTGACCCTCAGGTCATCGACCTCGAGCACGGGCGCCCCTCTCTGCTGCGGCCGGGTGGCCGCGCGCAGCACACCATGGCCCGTGACCCACGTCACTGTGAAGACCTCCCACTCGCGACACGCCGGGAGCGGATGGACTGCACACACGCAGACCGGACGCACACGGCCCAGCCCCTGCAGACCCGTCGCCGCGGGGCCCCGCCTGACCGGTCACGCGCCCGGGCAGGAGGAGCCCACACCTACCGGGCCTGCGCCATGGAGGTTCTGCACCTCGCGGCCGGCACTGCGGGCCTCGCACACTGCAGCCCCGCCGGCACCGCGTCCGGCCCCGACCCGTGGAGCCGCGCCATGACCGAGCTCGACCTGACCGGACGCCGCGTCCTCGTCACCGGCGCGGGCAGCGGCATCGGAGCGGCCGTCTCGGTGCGCCTGGCCGCAGCCGGCGCCCACCTGCTGGCCGTCGACCGCGACGAGCCCGCTGCCCGGGCGGTCGCCGAGCGCACCGGCGGGACCGCGGTCGTCTGCGACCTGGCGGACGAGGCGGCTGTCCGCGAGCTGTGCGCGGCCGGCGGTCCGGTCGCGACGGCTGACGTGGTGGTCAACAACGCCGGCCTGCAGCACGTCGCGCCGCTGGAGGACTTCCCGCCGGAGCGCTTCGCCCTGATCCTGCGGGTGATGCTCCAGGTCCCCTTCGAGCTGGTACGGGCAGCGCTGCCGCACATGTACGCCCAGGGCTGGGGCCGGGTGCTCAACGTGTCCTCCGTCCACGGTCTGCGCGCGTCACCGCACAAGGCGGCGTACGTCGCGGCCAAGCACGGTCTCGAGGGCCTGTCGAAGGTCGTCGCCCTGGAGGGGGGCGGCCGCGGGGTCACCTCGAACACCCTGTGCCCGGGGTACGTGCGCACGGCGCTCGTCGAGGGCCAGATCGCCTCGCAGGCAAGGGTTCACGGGATCCCGGAGAGCGAGGTCGTCGAGCAGGTGATGCTGTCGTCGTCGGCGGTGAAGCGCCTCATCGAGCCGTCCGAGGTCGCGGAGCTGGCGGCCTACCTGTGCAGCCCCGCGGCGTCGTACGCCAACGGGTCGTCCTTCGTCCTGGACGGCGGGTGGAGCGCGCGCTGACCGTCAGGTCGGGAAGACCCCGCAGCGGCTGTCCTCGCTCGGGCGCAGCTCCACGTGGACGCGCCCGCCGCGGCCCAGGCCGTCGACCTCGCCCTGCGCCGGGCTGGAACAGCACCAGGGTGCGGCCGATCCCCAGCGCCGCCGCCAGCTCCTCGGCCGTGCTCAAATGCCCAGGGGCGCGTAGAACGACGTCACCGGCCACCGCGAGAGGAGGGGCGCCATGTGCAAGGAGTGCGGCTGCGAGAGCGGCCAGACCACGACCGAGAAGGACACCCAGAAGCAGTAGTTCACCGCGCCGGGCGGCACCCTCGCCGCCCGGCGCAACCCGACCTCCCAGGAGCCCCCGTGCCGTCCCACCTGCCCACCGACGCCCTGCCCGCCGAGGGCGACCTCGTCACCGCGCAGGTCGACGGGACGACCGTCACCGTGACCCGGGTCGACGGCGAGCTGTTCGCCTTCCAGGACGAGTGCACGCACGCCGCGTGCTCGCTCGCGGACGGCGAGGTGGACGGGCGCAACGTCGTGTGCCCCTGCCACGC
>JBKJQM010000318.1:0-6101 GCA_046594005.1 Mycobacteriales bacterium | reverse complement strand
GCGACCCCGGCGGGACGGCCAACGCGGAGCAGGAGACGACGTCTGCGCCGGAGGGAGAGGACGCGGGACAGAGCGGCGACGGCGACGTCGAGGGCCGGCCCGCTTCCTAGACTCGCTCCTCGTGCCCTCCTCCCGCCTGGTCGACCGCGCGCCCGTGGTCCCGGCCGACGCGCTGGTGGCGGGCATGGTTCCCCCACCGCGCTTCGAGGGCGCGCGCTTCGAGACCTACCTCCCGGACGCGGCCCAGCCGTCCCAGGCCGCGGCGGTCGACGTGCTCCAGCGCTTCGCCTCGTCCATGGAGCCCGCGCCGAAGCGACTGTTCGGCCGGAGCAAGGCGCCCGCCGCGCGCCCCGGGGTCTACCTCGACGGAGGGTACGGCGTCGGCAAGACCCACCTGCTGGCGTCGCTCTGGCACGCCGCTCCCGGACCCAAGGCGTACGGCACGTTCGTCGAGCTGACGCACCTCGTCGGTGCGCTGGGCTTCGCCCAGACGGTCGAGGTGCTGTCGGGCCACCGCCTGCTGGCCATCGACGAGTTCGAGCTCGACGACCCCGGCGACACGGTCCTGGTGTCGACGATGCTGTCCCGGCTCGTCGACGCGGGCGTACGGGTGGCTGCGACCTCCAACACGCTGCCCGGCTCGCTCGGCGAGGGCCGGTTCGCCGCGCAGGACTTCCTGCGCGAGATCCAGGGGCTGGCCGAGCACTTCGAGCCGGTGCGGGTGGATGGCGAGGACTACCGCCACCGCGGCCTGCCGGACGCGCCGCCCCCGGTCGAGGACGACGAGGTCGTCGCCCGCACGTCGGCGACGGACGGCTCCACCTGCGACGACTTCGAGCCGCTGCTCGCGCACCTGTCGTCGCTGCACCCCTCGCGATACGGCGCGCTCGTCGATGACTCGACCCTCGTCGGGCTGGTGGGCGTGCACCCCGTCGCGGACCAGGCCGCCGCGCTACGGCTCGTGGTGCTGGCGGACCGGCTGTACGACCGGGACGTCCCGGTGCTCGTCAGCGGAGTCGCGCTCGATCGGCTGTTCCCCGATGAGCTGCTCGCCGGGGGATACCGGAAGAAGTACCTCCGGGCGGTCAGCCGGCTGACGGCCTTGGCAAGGCAGGCGCAGGCCCTCTGACCTGCGGTTTTGTGCAGGCGCGACGACCTGCCCGTCGGGCCTGTGCAAACGCCGTGCAAACGCGCCTCAGTCGTCCAGGAGCTGCGCCACGAGGTCGGCGGCATCCCGGTCCATCCCCTCGGTGACGTGTGAGTACAGGTTGAGCGTGATGCTGATGTTGGCGTGCCCCAGCCGCTCGCTGACCACCTTGGGGTGGATGCCGGCCAGCAGGGCCAGGGTCGCGTAGGTGTGGCGCAGGTCGTGCACGCGGAGGGGAGGCAGGCCGGCCTGGCGGGCGCGCACGGTGAGCAGATGCCCGATGCGAGTGGGGTTGAGCGGGGAGCCGTCCTCTCGGCAGACGACCAGGTCCCACTCCTGCCACACTTCTGGTAGTTCCAGTCGCTCGGCGACCTGGGCGTGCCGATGGGCGCGAAGGACGCGGACCGTCTCGGCGTCGAGGCTGAGCAGCCGCGTAGCACCGCGGCCTCTTCCCTTGGGAGAGCCGACCGTCCAGACCCCATCGATCACGTTGCCGGTCTGGCGTACGGACAGGCGGGCGTGCTCGAGATCGACGTCACTCCACCGCAACGCGGCGACCTCGCCCCGGCGCATCCCGGTGGTCAGGAACAGCCGCCACATCGCGAACAGGCGCTCCTCGGCCACGTGCTTGAGGAGGCGGGCCGCCTCAGTTGCCGTCCACGTCCGCATTTCGAGCGTCGCCTTGCGAGGCGCCTCCACGTTGCGGGCTGGGTTGCGGGCGATCAGGCCTTGCCGCTCGGCGTCGCCCAGTGCCTTGTTGATCACCTGGTGGATGAGCTGGACGTAGGTCGGTGACAGGCCATCGGCCAGCCAGTTGGCGTACGCGGCGCCGAGCATGCCGGTGCTCAGGTCGGCGAGGGGCGTGCTGCCGAGCGCCGGCACGATGCGCTGCTCGACCAGACGACGGTACGTGGAAAGGGTCGCGGGCTTCCGGTCGATGCGGGAGACCCACTCGGCGAAGTACTGCGCGGTGGGAAGCGTCGTTGGCTGGGGTTGTTCGGCCGCGACGAGCGCCTGGGCGAGGGCGGCTGCGGCTTCGCGCTTGGTGCGGAAGCCGGACTTCCACGTCTGCCGGCGCTTGCCGTCATCGCCCCGAGGCAGCTCGACGACGTACGCCCAGCCGTGCCTGCAGCTGCTGCCGCAGGCCGGCTGCCCTGTGGACGGTGTCGGGCACCGCTTCCTGACGTGACCTCGCACGGCGACCTCCTGCGAGACACCGTGGCGATACAGCAACCGCCTGCGGCACGGCGGCAGCAAGCTGTGGATAAAGCGGTGCAGGAGGGGCTGGCCGAGGCGGAAGCGACCGGCATGCGCGTCGCGAGGCGGCTTCCTGTGACGGCAACGCGCGTTGTCGTTCTCGGAGAGACAAGTGTGTGCCGATGAAAAGGGGTTGTTGGTCGGCTTGAGTCGTGTGCGGAAGAGAGAACGTGAACGTGGGCGGCAGCGTGCCCGGCATGGTCACTGCTGAGGTCGACGGGCGTCTGGCGCAGGGCTCGTCACGGCCGCGACGAGCAGCCGTGCGGGCGAACCAGGGGACGGGTGCGCGGGACCCGCGGACGTGAAGAGCACGCTTCGGCCCGGCGCCCAACGCGGCCTCAGCCCGCCCCGCTTACCGTCTGGACGCTGAGTGTCAGATCATGGCCGGCCTGCGGCGCGCGCGGCAAGCCGTCGGCCCAAGCGGGGCCCAGCCAGGCTGTCCGGAACGGCCTCCCGACGCGCTGCTCGGGTTTGCTGGCTGCGGGTGCCCGCGCAGCGCGACGGGCGCGGCGGCACCCGCGCATTCCGCAGGGGGCTGCGCGGAGGCGGTCAAGGGACGCGCTCGGCGCCTGCACGTGCGCCCAGCGAGTCGTCGGCAGCCCGGCGACGGACACGTGGCGACGCCACAGCGACCTGCTGGGGGTGGAGGTGCCGGTCTTGGGGTTGTTGGTGGCGGTCCTGGGGTTCCCCCGGCCGCTTATGCGTTGCCACCACGGCCGGTTGCGCTGGTGATCGCACCCTGGCGGGTGTGGTCATCTGGGAGCTGGAACCGTCCCTAACGGCGACAGGTGCAGGCGGTTGCTGCGACATGGAACCGCACTTGGTGTGAGGTTGGCTGAGCCGGCGCGCAAGCGTGGTCTCGGCCGACGCCTTAGGCCGAATAAAGGCGCTGCACGGACGGAACCACCACTCCGGGTCCTCCTTGACCACCGCCACATCAGCTTCCTGCCAAAGCCGTTGGCCACGTCGAGGTCGAGGCATGCGTCAACCAGCCCTTGTAGGGCGCGAGTTCGTTTGCGCCGTCCGAGGGCGACTCCTCAGCGAGCAGGCGGTGGCACCGCCGAGTAACCCTGCTCTGCCTGGCAATCGGCGGTGAGCTTCTGTAGGGTTTGCCCGTCGTCGTCGGCCCGCTCCTTGCTCAAGAAGACGCTGTACCCGCCGTCCGGCAACCGCTCCACCCGAGCGCCATTGCGCGCAAGGCAAGCCATCACCCTCCCCCGGAAGGCGTCGGTCTCCGCCTTACTCGGCTTTTCTTTGGCCTGCGCCGCAGGGGCTACCACGGGAGACGCGGCGACCGCTTCCCCCTGCTCAGAGGCACTGCCGCTCGCCACCGCTGTGACTGCGGCGATACCCAAGACAGAAGTCGCCGCTAAAGCGGGAGCGATCCAGCGCTGGAGGATGGCGATGCGATTGCGCGGGGGCGACGTCATACGTTGCACCTTTGGTCCGAGAAGGACTGCAGCAAGAAGTTGCCTGCAACGGTGGCGTAATAGTTGTTCGTGTACATCACGTTGCAGGTCGGGCCGTAGCCTGACGTAACATAGGATTGGTAAGACATGCTGTTGCCCCCGCCTACGGATCGAACGACCACGTCGAAGGCGGGTGGGTTTGAATTATTCGCATGCAGTTCAATAACGCGGATCGTGATCCCGTAGCCCGGATTCGGGTCGGCCGCGCCGCGACTGCGAAATTGGCTAATGCTGCTGTCGTATTGGAGCGAGGCCGCGACTGTGCCGCTGGTCCCTGAGGCCTACCTCGTCGCGCCAATGTCGCTCCAGGCAGCTGAAGCAGGAGACGCCGCGAGCAAAGCGACCGCCTGAGCGGCGAGCACAACGCCCAGAGCTTCCGGCCAAGTCCGACGTCTCATAAAACGTGCCATCCTGCTAGTGACCTGGGTGGTCAACGTACGACGCACTCCTGCGACTGTCAACGAGTCTCATTTGAGGTGGATCTCCGGATCTGGGCGTGGTGGCGTGACCCCGCCCCGGTGATCCCGGCCTGAGAACGGGCGGAGGCCCTCAAAGATCAGTGACGACGAGGCAACTGATTCCGACGACTGACCTCGACGAGATGGACCGTCGAAGTGCTCGCACCCGCCCCGCGTCGAGCACTCCGCCCCCCGTCGACCGCGGGCAAGAGCCGGATGACGTCCCAGGACGTGGTGTAGCTCGTCGCGTGTTGCTTCGCGTTCGGCGTGACTATGCCGTCTGCAAGGCGGGCTGGTCCATCACCTCGCTGTGGTGGTCGCGGCGGGGCGGCAGGGCAGTCGGTGCGGACGGGTTGAGCAGCGCCATGGACTCCTCGGACAGGTAGCGGCGGTCACTGTCTTGCCACTCGTCGTGCGCTTCGATCAGCACGCAGGCTGACAGCCGCAACAGCGCGTCGGTGTTGGGGAAGATCCCGACGACGTCGGTGCGGCGCTTGACCTCCCGGTTGAGCCGCTCGATCGGATTGGTCGACCAGATCTTGCGCCAGTGGGCGTGCGGGAAGTCGGCGAAGGCGGTCAGGTCCGCCTTGGCGTCGCAGAGCAGCTCGGCGACGGCCGGGAACTGACCGGCGAGGGTGTCGGCGACGTTATCAACATGCGCGCGAACGCGGTCTGGACTCGGCTGGACTAAGATCGTCCGGATCGTCGCGGCGACCATCTCGGCATAGCCCTTGCTTACCCTGGCCAGCGCGTTGCGCAGGAAGTGGACTCGGCAGCTCTGCCAGGCCGCGCCCTGCAGCACGGCGCCGATGGCGTTGGTCAGGCCGCGGTGCTGTCGCTGATGACCAGCTGGACCCCGCCTGGCCCGGCGGTCAGGCCCCGGTCGCGCAGCGAGCGCTGGAACTCGGTCCAGAACGCCTCTGTCTCGCTGTCCCCGACCGCGCAGCCCAGCACCTCCCGGCGGCCGTCAGCGCTCACGCCGGTAGCGATGACGACGGCCTGGGAGACAACCCGCTTGTTGATCCGGGCCTTGCAGTACGTCGCGTCCAGGAACACATAGGGGAAGGAGATCTCGTCCAGCGGCCGGTTCCGCCACACCGCGACGTCCTCATCGAGCTGCGCGCAGAGCCGACTGACCTCGCTCTTGCGGATTCCGGTCCCGCCCATCGGCACGACCAGGTCATCGACGCGGCGGGTGCTTACGCCCTCGACATACGCCTGCATGATCACCGCGTGCAGCGCGACGTCGATGCGCCGGCGCGGCTCGAGCAGCGAGGGAAAGAACGACCCGGTCCGGGTCTTGGGGATCTTGACGGTCACGTCACCGACACCGGTCGTGACGGTCTTCGGCCGGTGGCCGTTGCGCTGGGTCGTGGGGGCGTCGCTGCGTTCGTGCGGCTCGGCGCCGATGTGCGCGGTTGCCTGCGCGTCAACGAGCGACTGCAGCATCGTCTTCAGCAGCTTGCGCATGAGATCACCGCCCTCAGCGGTGCGCACCATCTCAGCGAGCTCGAGCAGGGCAGACTGGTCCAGGGCCATCGTGTGAGTCCTTCTGTGAGTTCCTTGGCGGGTTCTCAGGAAGCCTCACTGGTGCACCATCGTCGGGTCGCCAGCTGCAGAGCTGGTGATGCACCTGAGGTGCCGCCGGGCCATCGCCCTCGAGCCTTGACGCTTCGACGTCCAGCGTGAGTTCTGCGAGGCCCGGCGGTCGCCCAGGGCGTGCCGACCGTCGACAGGGCTGAGCGCCACCGAGCGCCGATCAGTGAGGCA
>JBKJQM010000317.1:0-6507 GCA_046594005.1 Mycobacteriales bacterium | reverse complement strand
CAGTGCCAGGCCCACCTGCGCCGCGTCCTCCGCCTCGCCGAGCCGCGTCGTGGTGCTCAGCAGCCAGGCCCGCTCGAACCACAGGAAGCGCACGTCGCCGTGCCGGGGTGCTGCGAGCGCCTCCTCCAGGGTCTGCTCCGCGGCGGCCACCTCGCCCAGGCGGCGCAGCACGGAGGCGCGACCGGCCCACGCTCGCACGTCGTCGGTGCGGCCCATCACCTCCTCGTACAGCACCTGGGCAGCCTCGTAGCTGCCGCGCCGCTCCTCGAGCTCCGCGACCGTCAGCAGCAGCTCGGGGAGCTCGTGGTCCAGCTCCGGATGGGCGCGGCAGACCTCAACGGCGCGCCGCAGGTGCAGCGCCGCCTCGTCGTTCGCGTACAGGCCTCGCGCCTTGGCTCCGGCGCGGCGCAGCGCCGACAGCGCCGGGACACCCGCCTCACCCAGGTAGAGGTGTCGGGCCAGGAGCTCGACGGTCTCGTCGCCGTCGCCGTAGAGCTGGACCGCCGCCTCGGCCGTGGCCAGGTGCAGTTCCCGCCGTCGCTTGCGCAGCAACCTGGTGTAGGCGGCCTCCTGCAGCAGCGCGTGCTGGAACGAGCAGCTACCCCCCTCGTCGACGACCAGCCCCCGCTCCACGAGCACCGCCAGCGCCGCCCGCAGGTCGGCGCCCGGCACGAGGGCGGCCAGCAGCGGGAGGCGGAAGCGGCGCCCGACGACCGCGGCTGCCTGCAGCACCTCCACCGCCAGCGGCGGCAGCCGGTCCAGCCTGGCGGCGAGCAGGCCCTCCACCGTCTCGGGGATCAGCTCCGCCTGCCATCCGGTGGGCAGGCGCCAGCGGCCCTCCTGCTGCGCGAGCACGCCGTCGTCGCAGAGCGCGCGCGTCAGCTCGCGGGCGTACAAGGGATTGCCGGCGCACCTGTCGACGAGCAGGTCGACCAGGCCACGTGGTGCCGGTCCGTCGAGGACGTCCGCTACCAGCTCGGCGAGCACGTCGCGGTCGAGGGGCTCCAGCGCGAGCCGCTGCACGCCCGTGAGCCCGTCGGCCAGCGCGGCAGGCAGCTCGCCGGTGCGCGCTGTGAGCACCAGCGCCACCGGCATCGACGCGACGACGCGGAGCAGCTCCAGCGTCAGCGCGATGCTCGACGGGTCCGCCCAGTGCAGGTCCTCGAGCACGCACACGAGCGGGGACTCCCGCGACCGCTCGGCCAGCAGCGCGACGACAGCGTCGTGAACGCCCCTGCGCACGGCCTCCGGACCCTCGTCAGGCAGGACGGTGGCCGGGTCGCCCATGAGGTGACGCAGGTAGCGGTCCCGGCTGCCGGGCTCGATGAGCGCCCGGACGACGTCCGTGTACGGCCGGTACGGCAGGGACGCGCCGTAGGCCAGGCACTGACCGGAGACCCACGCGCCGTCCCCGTACGCATCGCGGACGGCGGCCAGCAGGTGCGACTTCCCGGCGCCGGGCTCGCCCGTCACCAGCAGCGCACCGCCCGCCCCTCCGCCGACGCTGCCCACGAACGCGTCGAGCTCTGCGCGCTCCTGGGACCGGCCGTGCAGCTCGGCGCGGCTGCTCGCGTCGGCCTGCTCCCCGAGCAGGCGCCAGGCCAGCTCGGGCTCCGGGCGTCCCTTGAGCACGAAGGGCCCGACGGGCTCGAAGCCGAAGCGGGTGCGCGTCAGCCGGGCGGTGGACTCGCCGACGTACGTCTCGCCCGTCGGGGTCTGCGACTCGAGGCGCTGGGCCAGGACGACGGTGTCGCCGAGCACGCCGTAGTCCAGCCGCACCTGCGCTCCCATCACGCGCGCGATGACGGGACCGCTGTTGATGCCGATGTGCAGGGTCAGCTCGCCGGGCGGCAGGGGGGACACCTCGACCACCCGCCGGTGCATGTCCAGGGCGGCGCGCAGCGCCCGCTCGGCGTCGTCCTCGTGCGCGACGGGGGCCCCGAACATGGCGAGCAGCGCGTCACCCGCGAACTTCTCGACATGGCCGCCGTAGTCGGACACGACGCTGGTGAGGGCGTTGAGCACCGGGTCGATGACCTCGACGAGCTGCTCGGGATCCATGCTCGTCGCGAGCTTGGTGAAGCCGGACAGGTCCGCGAACAGCGCGGTGACGATGCGCCGCTCCTCGGCCAGCCGCCCGCCGGAGGCGATCACGCGGTCGGCCACCGGCGTCGACACGAAGCCCTTCAGGACGTCGATGACGGCGTCCCGCGACGGCTCCGGCCCGCGGGCCGTCGGCGTCGTGCGCGGGGTGCCGCACAGGCCGCAGAAGCGGGTGCCCTCAGGGTTCTCACCCCGGCAGGCCTCGCACGACCAGGTCATCCGGGTGGCCCTCTCTCGGCGCGGCGTCCGGGCGACAGTGTGCCGGGGCAGGTGCTGCCGGTCGAGGGGCGAGGGCTCAGCCCCACGTCCGCACCCGACTACTGCTGCGGCCGCTTCGTGTGCCCGCCGAGCAGCTCGTTGAGCTCGGTCTCGACCTCCGTGGTCGCGACGAGCAGCAGCTCGTCCCCGCCCTCGAGCGCCGCGTCAGGGGTGGGCAGCACGACCCGGCCGTCGCGCAGGACCGCGACCAGCGCGCTGTCGCTCGGCCAGGGGACCGATCCAACGAGCTTGCCGACCAGTGGCGCGTCGTCGGCCAGCGTCAGCTCGACGAGGTTGGCGCCGCCGCGCTTGAAGGACAGCAGCCGGACCAGATCGCCGACGGAGACGGCCTCCTCGACGACGGCGGCAAGCAGGCGCGGCGAGGACACGGACACGTCGACGCCCCACGACTCGTTGAACAGCCACTCGTTCTTGGGGTGGTTGACGCGCGCGACGACGCGGTCGACCCCGAACTCGGTCTTGGCCAGCAGCGACACGACGAGGTTGACCTTGTCGTCACCGGTGGCGGCGACGACGACCTGGCAGCTCTGCAGCCGCGCCTGGACGAGGGTCTCGAGCTCGCACGCGTCGGCGAGCAGCCACTCGGCGGACGCCACGGTGTCGACCTTCATGGCCCGCGGCTCGCGCTCGATGAGCAGCACCTCGTGGCCGTTGCCCAGCAGCTCGAGGGCGATGGAGCGGCCGACGTTGCCGGCGCCCGCGATGGCGACGCGCACTAGTGGTCACCCGCCTGCGGCCCGGCGGCCAGCACGCGGCCGACCTCGTCCATGCGGTCCCACGGGACCATCACGTGCACGAGATCGCCTTCCTGGACGACGGAGTCGGCATGCGGGACCATGCCCTCGCCGAGCCGCGTGAGCATGCCGACCCGGGTCGCCGCCTCGGCCTCCATGCGCGTGACCCGCTGGCCGACCCAGGCGGGGGAGTACGCCACCTCGGCCAGCACGACCTTGCCGCTCGGGTCACGCCACTCGGTGGCGAGCCCCTCCGGCAGCAGGCGCCGCACGACCTGGTCGGCCGTCCAGCGGACCGTCGCGACGGTCGGGATGCCCAGCTTCTGGTAGACCGCGGCGCGCCGGGCGTCGTAGATGCGGGCCACGACGTTCTCGAGTCCGAAGGTCTCCCGGGCCACGCGCGCCGCGATGATGTTGGAGTTGTCGCCGCTGCTCACCGCGGCGAACGCGTGTGCGCGCTCGATGCCGGCCTCGACGAGGGTGTCGCGGTCGAAGCCGACCCCGGTCACCTTCGCTCCGGAGAAGTCGGCGGACAGCCGTCGGAACGCCGAGGCGTCCCGGTCGATGACGGCGACGCTGTGGTCCAGGGCCTCGAGGCCCTTCGCCAGGGCGGACCCGACGCGGCCGCAGCCCATGATCACGACGTGCACGGACGGTCTCCCCGCTGAGGTGCTCCGCCCGCCTGGCGGAGGCCCGCGCCGACGCTACACGCGACGCAGTCTGCGCCAGCCGTACCCTCTCCCGACGTGCCCAAGGCCAACGACGTCGTCAAGCGGGTGGTCCTCGGACGCGCGTTGCGCAGCGACCGGCAGAGCGAGCAGGAGCTGCCGAAGTACCTGGCGCTCCCGATCTTCGCCAGCGACCCCCTGTCGAGCGTGGCGTACGCGACGCAGGAGGTGCTGGTCGTCCTCACACTGGGCGGCCTGTCCTACCTCTACCTGACGCCGTACCTCGCCGCCCTGGTCGTCCTGCTGCTCACCGTGGTCGTGCTGTCCTACCGCCAGCTCGTGCACGCCTACCCGAGTGGCGGCGGCGACTACGAGGTCGCCACCAAGAACCTCGGACGGCGCAGCGGGCTGGTCGTCGCGAGCGCGCTGCTGGTCGACTACGTCCTGACCGTCGCGGTGTCCGTGTCGGCCGGCGTCGACAACATCATCTCGGCCGCCGAAGGGCTGGCCGACCACCGCGTCCTGCTGGCGCTCGGGTTCGTCGCCTTCCTCACGGCGATGAACCTGCGCGGGGTCAAGGAGAGCGGAAAGGCGTTCGCCGTCCCGACGTACGGCTTCGTGCTGGGCGTCGTGTCCTTGATCCTCTACGGCGTCTTCCAGGCCGTGACGGGCGATGCGCCGCAGGCTGAGAGCGCGAGCTACCAGGTCATCGCCGAGGACAGCGGCACCGGGCTCGCGGGATTCGCGTTCGTGTTCTTCGTGCTGCGCGCGTTCGCCTCCGGCTGCACGGCCCTCACCGGGGTCGAGGCGATCGCGAACGGCGTCCCGGCGTTCCGCAAGCCCAAGAGCAAGAACGCCGCCACGACGCTCGTGCTCATGGGCGGGTTCGCCATGACGATGTTCGTCGGGATCACGGCGCTGGCGGTCATCACCGACGTCCGCTACTCCGAGGACCCGGCGGTGCAGTTCAGCGGCTTCGGCGCCGACCAGGTGCAGCGCAGCGTCATCGCGCAGGTGTCCGCGGCCGTCTTCGGCGACGGGTCGGCGCCCTTCTACTACCTGCAGTTCATGACGGCGGGCATCCTCATCCTCGCCGCCAACACCGCCTTCAACGGCTTCCCGCTGCTGGGTTCGATCCTGGCCCAGGACCGCAACCTCCCGCGGCAGCTGCACACGCGCGGGGACCGCCTCGTCTACAGCAACGGCGTGCTGCTGCTGGCGGTGTTCGCCGGCCTGCTGATCGTCGCCTTCGACGCGAACGTCACCCGGCTGATCCAGCTGTACATCATCGGCGTCTTCACCTCGTTCACCTTCGGCCAGGCCGGGATGGTGAAGCACTGGAACGCTCTGCTGCGCGGCGGGTCGGTGACCGCCGAGCGGCGCGGCACGGTCTTGCGGAGCCGATTCATCAACGGGCTGGGCTGCACGTTCACGGGACTGGTGCTGGTCATCGTGACGGTCACGAAGTTCACCCACGGGGCCTACATCGTGCTCATCGCGATGCCGGTGCTGTACGGGATCATGACGAGCATCAACCACCACTACTCGCAGGTCGCCGAAGAGCTCGAACCCGACGACGAGGTGGTGCCGCTGCCCAGCCGCAACCACGCGGTCGTGCTGGTGTCGAAGGTGCACAACCCGACGCTGCGCGCGCTGGCGTACGCCCGTGCCACCCGCCCGCACGACCTGACCGCGTTGACGGTCGCCGTCGACGCGGAGGAGGCCAGGGCCCTGCAGGACGAGTGGGACCGACGCGACCTCCCCGTGCCGCTCACCGTGATCGACTCTCCCTACCGGGAGATCACCCGGCCGGTGCTCGACTACGTCCGCGACATGCGCCTCAAGAGCCCGCGCGACGTGGTCACCGTCTTCATCCCCGAGTACGTCGTCGGGCACTGGTGGGAGCAGCTGCTGCACAACCAGAGCGCGCTGCGTCTCAAGGGCCGGCTGCTGTTCCAGCCGGGTGTGATGGTGACGAGCGTGGCCTACCAGCTGCGGTCCTCGGAGCGCCGTCGCGACGACGACGGGGGCGGTTCCGCGCCGGGGGACGTGCGGCGGCCGACTCAGCCGACGCAGCCGACGCAGTGACGTCGCCGGAAGCCCTGCCGGACCCGGCGCACCCCGCCGCGGTCGCGGACCCCGCGACGGAGTCGGAGGTGCTCGAGCTCGAGGTCGGTCCGGTGGCCGCCGGCGGCAGCTGCGTCGCGCGTGGACCCGACGGTCGGGTGGTGTTCGTCCGGCACACGCTGCCCGGGGAGCGGGTGCGCGCGGTCGTCACCTCGCGCACGACGTCGTTCCTGCGCGCGGACGCCGTCGAGGTGCTGCAGGCCTCGCCTGATCGGGTCGAGAGGCCCTGCCCGTACGCCGGACCCGGCCGCTGCGGCGGGTGCGACTGGCAGCACGTCGCGCTGCCCGCGCAGCGGCTGCTGAAGGCGGCCCTGGTCCAGGAGCAGCTCCAGCGCCTCGCCGCGACAGACCTCCCGGTCGTCGTCGAGGAGGTCCCGGGCGCACCGGACGGCCTGCGCTGGCGCACCCGGGTGCAGTTCGCCGTCGCCCCCTCCGGACGGGCTGGCCTGCGCCGGCACCGCTCGCACGACCTGGAACCCGTCGACGCCTGCCTCATCGCGAGCGAGGGTGTGGAGGCCGTCGGCGCCGAGGCGCTGCGCTGGCCGGGCGCCTCCGGAGTCGAGGTCGTCGCGGCGGGCGGGCAGCGCGTCGTCGCC
>JBKJQM010000287.1:0-7297 GCA_046594005.1 Mycobacteriales bacterium | reverse complement strand
GGCAGAGCCGCGACTGGTGGGAGTGCACGAAGCCGTTCGACGGCCTCAGCACCCGCACCCGCCAGCCCGAGCGCCAGCTCACGATGCCCGACGGCACGGTGCTTTTGGTCACCGCCTCCTACGTCCGCGATGCGGACCGGGTTCTCCAGCGGCTCGTGCTCGTGCTGCGTGACAACCGGGCCCGGGAGCGCACCGAGCGCAGCCGCGCTGACCTCGTCTCGACGGTGGCCCACGAGCTCCGTTCGCCGCTCACCAGCGTGAAGGGCTTCACCGCCACGCTGCTCGCCAAGTGGGAGCGCTTCAACGACGACCAGAAGAAGCTCATGCTGCAGACGGTCAACGCCGACGCCGACCGCGTCACGCGGCTGATCACCGAGCTGCTCGACGTCAGCCGCATCGACGCCGGCCGGCTCGAGATGCGCAAGCAGGTCGTCGACCTGCCGGCGTCGGTCCGCAAGACGATCGCCGGGATCGTCGCCTCGGGCGAGCCGGAGAGCCGCTTCGACGTGCAGGACCTCGGCCCGCTCCCCGAGATGTGGGTCGACCCGGACAAGTTCCAGCAGGTCGTCGGCAACCTGGTCGAGAACGCCTTGCGCCACGGCGAAGGCGCGGTGACGGTGACGGTCGGCCCGGCCGAGGTCGCCGGCAGCGACGGCGCCGTCGTGACGGTCTCCGACGAGGGCGAGGGCATCCCGGACGCGGTGGCGTCGCGGGTCTTCGCGCGCTTCTGGCGCGGCGGCGACCGGCGGGGCGGGACGGGCCTCGGGCTCTACATCGTGAAGGGGCTGGTCGAGGCCCACGGCGGCCAGGTCTCGGTCGGCCGCGGACCGGCAGGCGGCGCCGAGTTCCGATTCGTCCTGCCCGCCGGCACACCGGACTTCCTCTAGTCAGGACCGGCGGGCGCCTCCGGGATACTTGACCCGCCGACCCCGATCGAGAGAAGCCCGTGTCCGACTTGCTGTCTGCTCATGCCCTCGAGCGTGCCCGCGACGAGGCGCTCGCCGCCTTCGCGGCCGCCGGGTCGCTGGACGCCCTCGCCACCGCCCGTACCGCGCACAGCGGCGACCGCTCACCGGTCGCCCAGGCCCGCAAGGCCATCGGCGGCCTGCCCGGCCCCGAGAAGGCCGATGCCGGCAAGCGCGTCAACGTCGTCCTGCAGGCGGTCAACGGCGCGTACGACGCCCGCCGCGCCGAGCTCGAGCAGGAGCGCGACGAGCGCGTGCTCGTCGAGGAGGCCGTCGACGTCACGGTGCTGCCCGAGCGCCCGGCCGGGGCCCGCCACCCGCTGACCACCATCTCCGAGCGCGTCGCCGACGTCTTCGTCGCGATGGGCTGGGAGGTCGCCGAGGGCCCCGAGGTCGAGCACGAGTGGTTCAACTTCGACGCCCTGAACTTCGGCGGCGACCACCCGGCCCGCGAGATGCAGGACACGCTGTTCGTCGAGCCGGCCGGCAGCGGCCTGGTCCTGCGCACGCACACCTCGCCGGTGCAGGTGCGGTCGCTGCTGGACCGCGAGCTGCCCGTCTACGTCGTCTGCCCGGGGCGGGTCTACCGGGCCGATGCGCTGGACGCGACGCACTCCCCGGTGTTCGCCCAGGTCGAGGGGCTCTGCGTCGACGAGGGCATCACGATGGCGCACCTGCGCGGGACGCTGGACCACCTGGCCACGGCGATGTTCGGCGAGGGCACCCGCACCCGCCTGCGCCCCAACTACTTCCCCTTCACCGAGCCGTCCGCCGAGATGGACCTGCAGTGCTTCTCCTGCCGCGGCACCTCGACCGAGCCCGGCGCCGAGCCGTGCCGGGTCTGCTCCAGCGAGGGCTGGATCGAGTGGGGCGGCTGCGGCATGGTCAACCCCGCCGTCCTGCGGGCCTGCGGCGTGGACCCGGAGCGCTACAGCGGCTTCGCCTTCGGCATGGGGCTGGACCGCACCCTGATGTTCCGCCACGGGATCACCGACATCCGCGACTTCTACGAGGGCGACCAGCGCTTCACCCTCGCGCTCGGACAGGAGGCCTGAGATGCGCGTCCCCGTGTCCTGGCTGCGCTCTCTCGTCCCCGGCCTGACCGCCTCGGCCGACGACATCTACGCGGCCCTGGTCCGCGCCGGCCTGGAGGTCGAGCAGGTCCACCGCGTCGGCCACGACATCACGTCCGTCGTCGTCGGCGAGGTCCTCGACGTGCAGGAGCTGACCGGCTTCAAGAAGCCGATCCGCTTCTGCCACGTGTCCATCGGCGACCGCACCCACGAGGTCGTCTGCGGCGCCACGAACTTCGTGCCCGGCGACCGGGTCCCGTTCGCGCTGCCCGGCGCAGTGCTGCCCGGTGGGTTCACCATCGCGACGAGGCAGACGTACGGCCACACGTCCGACGGGATGATCTGCTCCGGCGCGGAGCTCGGCATCTCCGAGGAGTCCGACGGCATCCTCGTCCTGCCGCAGGACACCCCCCTCGGCGCCGACGTCGTCGAGCTGCTGCAGCTGCGCGACGAGGTCCTCGACATCGCGGTCACGCCGGACCGCGGCTACGCCCTTTCGATCCGCGGTGTCGCCCGCGAGGCGGCCACCGCCTTCGGCCTCGAGCTCGCCGACCCGGGCCTGGTCGAGGCGCCGGCCCCCACGGCGGACGGCTACCCGCTACGGGTGGACGCGCCCGACGGCTGCGACCGCTACGTCGCGCGGGTCGTGACCGGTGTGGACCCGGCCGCCCCGTCGCCCGCCTGGCTGCAGCGCCGCCTCGTCCTGGCCGGCATGCGCTCGGTGTCGCTCGCGGTCGACGTCACCAACCACGTCATGCTCGAGCTGGGCCAGCCGCTGCACGCGTTCGACCTCGACGCGCTGACCGGCGAGGTCGTCGTCCGGCGGGCCACGGCGGGGGAGCGGATCACCACGCTCGACGGCCAGGACCGCGCCCTCGACGCGGGTGACCTGCTCATCACCGACGGCAGCGGGCCCATCGCCCTGGCCGGCGTCATGGGCGGCGGACCGACCGAGGTGACCGCGACGACGACGTCGATCCTGCTGGAGAGCGCGCACTTCGCGCCCTTGACCATCGCGCGTACGGCGCGGCGTCACCGCCTGCCGTCCGAGGCGAGCCGGCGCTACGAGCGCGGCGTCGACCCGGCCCTGGCCGGTGCGGCGGCGGAGGCGGCCGTACGGCTGCTCGTCGAGCTGGCCGGCGCCACCGCCGGACCGGTCACCGACGTCGACACCCGGGAACCCCTGCCCACGCTGGTCTTCCGCGTCTCGGAGCCCGGGCGGCTCGCCGGCCGGCCGTACGCCCCGGAGGTCGTACGCCGCCGCCTCGAGGACGTCGGCTGCACCGTGAGCGGCGGCCCGGACGTGCTCGAGGTCGTCCCGCCGTCGTGGCGGCCCGACCTGACCGGCAGCGCCGAGCTGGTCGAGGAGGTCGTGCGGCTCGAGGGCTACGACACGGTGCCGGTCGTGCTGCCCACGGCGCCGGCCGGCCGTGGTCTCACCGCCGAGCAGCGCCTGCGTCGGTCGGCGTCGCGCGCGCTCGCCGGCGCGGGCCTGGTCGAGGTCGTCACGCCGCCGTTCGTCAGCGACGACGCGCTGGACGCGCTCGGTGGCGGCATGGAGTGCCCCCGGCTGCTCAACCCGCTGTCCGCCCAGGAGAGCCTCCTGCGACCGACGCTGCTCGTCGGCCTGCTGTCCACGGTCGTCCGGAACGTGAGCCGCGGCCTGCAGGACGTGGCCGTCTTCGAGACAGGATCGGTCTTCGTCGGCACGGGCGGCACCGCCCAGGCGCCCGGCGTCGAGGGGCCGCCGACGGCCGAGCAGCGCGCCGCTCTCGACGCCGCCCTGCCGGTGCAGCCGCGCCACGTGGGGCTCGCCCTGGCCGGCGCGCCTGCGTCGTGGGACTCCGCGATCGGCGCCGTGGTCGAGCTCGGCCGCTCGCTCGGCCTCGTCCTCGAGCCGCGCGCCGCCTCCGGTGGTCCGTACCACCCGGGCCGCACGGCCGAGCTCCTCCTGGACGGACGCCGCGTCGGCCTGGCCGGCGAGCTGCACCCGCGCGTCGTCGCCCGCCTGGGACTGCCGCCCCGCACGTGCGTGGCCGAGGCGAACCTCGACGTGCTGGTGACCGCGGCCGCCGCGCGCGGTCCGCTGCCGGCGCCGGTGGTCTCGCACTTCCCGCCCGCCAGCGTGGACGTCGCCCTGGTGGTGGACGAGGCCGTCCCGGCGGCCGAGGTCGAAGGCGCCCTGCGCGCCGGCGCCGGCGCGCTGCTCGAGCAGCTCCGGCTGTTCGACGTCTTCCGCGGTGCCCAGGTGGGGGAGGGCAAGCGGTCGCTGGCGTACGCCCTGCGCCTGCGCGCGCCCGACCGGACGCTGACGGACGTGGAGGTCCTGGGCGCCCGCGACGCGGCCGTCGCCGAGGCCGGCCGCCGGGTCGGCGCGGTCCTGCGCGGCGCATGACGGGGACAGCGCTCGTCACCGGCGGCGGCCGCGGGCTCGGGCGCTCGATCGCGGAGCACCTGCTGGCACAGGGCTTCTCGGTCGCGGTCACCGGCCGGGACGCCGCCTCGCTGGCCGCCGTGGGGGCGCAGCTCACGGTCGCCGGCGACGTCACCGACCGGGCGCACGTCGCCGAGGCCGTCCGCCGGACCACCGACGAGCTCGGGCCGATCGACCTGCTCGTCGCGAACGCCGGCCGGTTCGCCGCCGGCGGGGTGCTCTGGGAGAGCGACCCGGACGACTGGTGGCGCGACGTCGAGGTCAACCTGCGGGGTGTCCAGCTCGCGCTGTGGGCTGCGCTGCCCGCCATGGTGGCCCGCGGCTCCGGGCGGGTCGTCGCGCTGGGCAGCGGCTTCGGCAACGCCTCCAGCCCGCACGGCACCGGGTACGGCGCGGCCAAGGCCGCGGTGCACCGCCTTGTCGAGTCGGTCGCCGTGGAGCTGGCGGGCATCGGCGTCACCGCCTTCTCGGTCAGCCCCGGCCGCGCGCGCACCGACATGTCACTCGGCTTCCCGACGGGGTTCACCGCCGCTCACCCGGAGTTCCTGGAGCCACCGGCAGGCGGCTGGGCGCCCCCGGAGGCCGTCGCGGGCCTGGTCGGCCGCATCGCCACGGGTGAGCTGGACGCCCTGACCGGCCGCTTCCTGCACGTCACGACCGACCTGGACGCCGCCCTCGCCGCGGCGGAGCCGGCGGCCGGCACCCTCCGCCTCGTCCCCTGGTCCTGACCCCCCTGGCAGATCATCCGCAGCATCGGTGCGCAAGACGCGCACGCCGGGGCTCTCTTGCGCATGGATGCTGCGGATGATCTGCATGAATAGTCATGCAACATCGTGTATGATTCACGCATGGGACGGAGGGCAGCAGTCGCGGGCGCCAGCGGCTACGCCGGCGGAGAGCTGCTGCGCCTGATCCTCGCGCACCCCGACCTCGAGGTCGGACCGGTCGCCGCGGGCAGCGCCACCGGCCGGCCGGTCACCGACCTGCACCCCCACCTGCCCCAGCTCGTCGGCGAGGTCTTCGCCGAGACGACGCCGCAGGTGCTCGCCGACGCCGAGGTCGTCTTCCTCGCGCTGCCCCACGGGCAGTCCGCCGCGCTGGCCGCCGCGCTGCCGGCGGACCTGCCGGTCGTGGACCTCGGCGCCGACCACCGGCTCGCGAGCGCCGCGGACTGGGAGCGCTTCTACGACACCCCCTACGCGGGGCTGTGGCCGTACGGCCTGCCCGAGCTGTTCCGCGACGAGCTGCTGGGTGCGCGGCGCATCGCCGGGCCCGGGTGCAACGCCACCGCCATGACGCTGGCTCTCGGACCGCTGCTCGCCGCCGGTCTCGTCGAGCCGCAGGACCTCGTCACGACCACCGTCAGCGGCACGAGCGGCGCGGGCCGGGGCCTGGCCGCGAACCTGCTCGCCAGCGAGGTCATGGGCTCGATGAGCGCCTACAAGGTGGCTGCGCACCGGCACACGCCCGAGGTGCGGCAGTCCCTGGCACGGCTGGCCGGCGCCGCGGTCACGCTGTCGTACACACCGACGCTCGCGCCCATGCCACGCGGGATCCTGGCGACCTGCACCGCCCGGACCTCCGCCTCGGAGGTCGACCTGCGGGTGGCCCTCGAGGAGGCGTACGGCGACGAGCCGTTCGTCCACGTGCTCCCCGAAGGACGCTGGCCGGTCACCGCTGCCACCGTCGGCAGCAACGCCTGCCACCTCCAGGTCGCCGTGGACAGGGACGCGGGCCGGGCCGTCGTCGTCGCGGCGCTGGACAACCTCGGCAAGGGCGCGGCGGGGCAGGCCCTGCAGTGCGCCAACCTCGCGCTCGGCCTGCCCGAGACCGCCGGGCTTGCCGCGAGCGGGGTCGCGCCGTGACCGCACCCCACCAGTCCGCTCGCTGGCGCTCACGGACCGCCGGGGACCCCGCATGACCTGGCTGCCCGCGGGCTTCCGCGCCGCCGGCACCACCGCCGGACTCAAGGACAGCGGCCTGCCCGACCTCGCCCTCGTCGTCAACGACGGGCCGCTGTCCGTTGCTGCCGGCGTCTTCACCGCCAACCGGGTCAAGGCCGCCCCCGTCCTGTGGTCGCAGCAGGTGCTGTCGGCCGGTCAGGTCGAGGCCGTCGTCCTCAACTCCGGCGGCGCCAACGCCTGCACCGGCCCCGAGGGCTTCGCCGACACGCACCGCACCGCGGAGGCCGTGGCCGAGGCGCTCGGCACCGGCGCCGCCCGCGTCGCTGTCTGCTCCACCGGGCTGATCGGCGTACGCCTGCCGATGGACCTGCTCCTGCCCGGCGTGACCAAGGCGGTCGGCGAGCTGTCCCCGGACGGCGGAAGCGCTGCCGCCGAGGCGATCCGGACCACGGACACCCGGGCCAAGACCGCGGTCGCCGCGGGCGACGGCTGGTTGGTCGGGGGCATGGCCAAGGGCGCGGCGATGCTCGCACCCGCGCTCGCCACGATGCTCGCCGTCGTCTGCACCGACGCCGTGGCCGACGCCGAGACCCTCGACGAGGTCCTGCGCGCCGCGACGGCGGGCTCCTTCGACCGGGTCGACACCGACGGCTGCATGAGCACCAACGACACGGTGCTGCTGCTCGCGAGCGGCGCCAGCGGCATGACGCCGACGCGCGCGCAGCTGCAGGAGTCCGTGAGCGCCGTCTGCGCCGATCTCGCGCTGCAGATGGTGCGCGACGCCGAGGGCGCCAGCAAGGACATCGCCGTCGAGGTCGTCGGGGCCGCGTCCGTCGACGACGCGCTGGAGGCTGCGCGGGCGGTCGGCCGCAGCAACCTGCTCAAGTGCGCGCTGCACGGCAACGACCCCAACTGGGGGCG
>JBKJQM010000161.1:0-2674 GCA_046594005.1 Mycobacteriales bacterium | reverse complement strand
GGGCAGGGCGCGGCGGACCGGCGGCCGACCGGTCCGGTCGTCGCCCGTCGTGCTGTCCTGCGCCACCTGCGCTCCCGCCTCGCCGGGCGGGTGTCCGGCTGTCCGAGGCTTCGACGGCTCGGCGCGGGGCCTTGAGCCGCGAACGGGTCAGCTCAGCCGGAAGGAGCCGCCCTCGAATCGCGTGTCACCGATGCGCGTGGTGATGCGGTAGGTGCCGGCCTGGGCATCGTCCTGGCCGCCGGGGCACTTCGGGAGCGAGCGCTTCCCCGACCACGTCACGCGGGTGACGTCGGGTGTGCCGGGCTGCAGGGTGACGGCCTTGGTGCCGGTGGCCTTGGAGCAGTCGTCGCTGGACCAGATGCGGTCGGCGCCGGAGTAGACGAGCAGCTCCACGGCTGAGGCGCCGAGGTCCACGCTGCAGGGGACGCTGCCCTTCGTGGACACCTCCAGCAGCAGCTTCACGCTGGAGCCGGCGGGGTGCTCGTCCCCGGTGGCGGTCGCGTCCACCGACAGGCCGCCGGGGGCGCACGCGGCCAGCACCGGCGTGGGGCTCACGGTCGGCGTGGGCAGACCCGTCGGCACGAGGGGCCCGTTGATGGCCGGGCTCGCCGGGGCGCTCGGCGCCGGCTCCTGAGCCACCCGGTCGGGGGCGTCGTCGCCGCCCCCGAGCAGCATCGTGAGAAGCACCAGCGGCACCAGCACGGCGAGCGCGACCAGGGCACGGCGCTGCCAGTAGGTCTGTTCCGGCTCGGGCCCGACCGGTCGCCAGTGCAGCGCCACGCTGAGACCCTAGTCGGCGCCTAGCCTCGCGAGGGTGCCGAACGCCGAGCTCGCCGACGTCGTTCGCTCCTGGTACGCGCTCGCCCGCCGCGATCTGCCCTGGCGCGGCCCGCACGTCGACGCGTGGTCGGTGCTGGTCAGCGAGGTGATGCTCCAGCAGACCCCCGTGTCCCGGGTCGTGCCGGCGTACGAGGCCTGGGTCGTGCGGTGGCCCACGCCGCAGGCGCTCGCCGCCGACGCCCCCGGTGAGGCGGTGCGCATGTGGGGGCGGCTGGGCTACCCCCGCCGGGCGCTGCGGCTGCACGCGTGCGCCGTCGCGGTCGTCGAGCGCTTCGGCGGAGCGCTCCCCCGCACCGTGCCCGAGCTGCTGGAGCTTCCCGGCGTCGGCGACTACACGGCGCGCGCGGTGGCCGCGTTCGCCTACCGGCAGCGGGTCCCCGTCGTCGACACCAACGTCCGCCGGGTCGTGGCGCGCAGCGTCGAGGGGGTGGCCGACGCCGCGGTCAGCAAGAGGGACCTGGCGCTCGTCGAGGCGCTGCTGCCGCTGGACCCGGAGCAGGCGGCGACGGCGTCCATCGCCTTCATGGAGCTGGGCGCCCTGGTCTGCACGGCGCGCGCGCCCCGCTGCCCGGTCTGCCCGCTGGCGGCGACGTGCGCCTGGGTGGCGGCGGGGCGGCCGGACCTGGACGCGCCCGTACGGCGTGCGCAGGCGTTCGCGGGCACCGACCGCCAGGTGCGCGGGCGGCTGATGGCCGTGCTGCGGGACGCACCGGGGCCGGTCTCCAGCGCCGCCATGGCTGCCGCGTGGGACGAGCCGGTCCAGCGGGCGCGCGCCCTGGACGGCCTGGTCGTCGACGGCCTGGTCGACCCGCTGCCCGACGGGACGTACGCCCTCCCTCGCTGATCATCCGCAGGATCGGTGGCCATACGGGTGCGGCGACCGCTCGCATGCGCACTGATGCTGCGGATGATCTGCAGGAGCGGCGGGGCTGGACACGCCGCAGGGGCGGCCACCTCGAGAGGTGACCGCCCCTGGGGGACGTGCGGTGCGGGCCTAGACCTCGGCGGCGCCACCGGCGGACGGGCCGCCGGCCAGGTCGACCGGCGGGACGTCCGGCACGGCGCTCGGCTTGGGCTCGCCGCGGAAGACGAACTTCGCCTCGTCGCCCTCGCCCTCGACGTCGACCACCACGATGTTGCCGGGGAGCAGCGTGCCGAACAGGATCTGCTCGGACAGCATGTCCTCGAGCTCGCGCTGGATCGTGCGGCGCAGCGGGCGGGCGCCCAGCACCGGGTCGTAGCCCTTCTTGGCCAGCAGCTTCTTGGCCGGGCCGGTGACCTCGAGGCCCATGTCCTTGTTCTTCAGCTGGGTGTCGAGGCGGGCCAGCATCAGGTCGACGATCTGCAGGATCTCCGGCTCGCTGAGCTGGTGGAAGACCACGATGTCGTCGACGCGGTTGAGGAACTCGGGCCGGAAGTGCTGCTTGAGCTCGTCCTGGACCTTGGTCTTCATCCGCTCGTAGGCGCCCTGGGTGTCGCCGTCCTTCTGGAACCCGAGGTTGAAGCCCTTGGAGATGTCCCGGGTGCCGAGGTTGCTCGTCATGATCAGCACGGTGTTCTTGAAGTCGACGACTCGGCCCTGCGAGTCGGTCAGGCGACCGTCCTCGAGGATCTGCAGGAGCGTGTTGAACACGTCCGGGTGCGCCTTCTCGACCTCGTCGAACAGCACGACCGAGAACGGCTTGCGCCGCACCTTCTCGGTGAGCTGGCCACCCTCCTCGTAGCCGACGTAGCCGGGGGGCGAGCCGACGAGGCGGGAGACCGTGTGCTTCTCCATGTACTCGCTCATGTCGAGCAGGATCAGGCTGTCCTCGTCGCCGAACAGGAACTCGGC
>JBKJQM010000160.1:0-7885 GCA_046594005.1 Mycobacteriales bacterium | reverse complement strand
CGACGGCGAACCCGTCCATGCCGGGCATCATCAGGTCGAGCAGCACCAGGTCCGGCGGGCACGCGCGTACCGCCTCAAGGGCCTCGATGCCGCTGGCGCAGCACTCGATGGTGTATCCCTCCGGCTCGAGCAGCGCCCTCAGCAGTCGCCGGTTCTGCGCCTGGTCGTCGACGACGAGGACGCGAGCCCCGCCGGTCACGACGCGGATCCGGGGGAGGGCACCGCGAGCAGTGCGTCGATGGCGGCGTACAGCTCCTTGTAGCGCAGCGGCTTGGCGATGTAGGCGTCGCAGCCGGCGACCTCGCTGCGCTCCTGGTCGGCCTTCATGGCCATCGCGGTGAGGGCGATGACCGGGATGCCGGCTGTACGCGGGTCGGCCTTGAGCAGCGCCGTCGCGGCCAGGCCGTCCATCCCCGGGAGCTGGATGTCCATCAGCACCAGGTCCGGCAGGGCGGCGCGCGCGAGGGCGAGGCCGCTCTCGGCGTCGACTGCGCAGAGCACGTCATGGCCGGCGTTGCGCAGCAGCAGCCCGCTGAGCTTCATGTTCGCCGGGTTGTCCTCGATCACCAGCACACGGGCCATCAGGAACCGGCCCGTGTGCTAGCCGGCAGCGCGCGGCGCACCTCGTCGAGGAAGCCCGAGCGGTTGAACCCGGCCTTGTCGACGATGCCGATGAGGTGGTCCGGGTCGTGCCCGAGCGCCTCGCGGTCCTCCGGACCGATGGGCTTGGCGGTGACCACCAGGATCGGGATCCGGGAGGTCGCCGGGTCGGTGCGCAGCGCCTCGACGACGTCGAACCCGGTGACCTCCGGCATCATCAGGTCCAGCAGGACGAGGTCGGGGCGCAGGCGTCGGGCCAGCGAGATCGCCTCGGCGCCGCCGTAGGCCCGCACCACCACGTATGCCGGCGCGGGCAGGAACGCCGCGATCAGCTCGACAGCGCGGGGGTCGTCGTCGACGACCAGGACGGTGCGCGAGCGGCCAGTCTCGTGGCCCAGCCCGAGCGAGGCCAGCGAGCTGGTGAGCTCGGCCCGGCTGACCGGCTTCTGCAGGATCGCGGAGGCGCCGCCGGACAGCGCCATGGCCGGGTCGACGTGCGCGGACACGACCACGACCGGGACGGTCGCCAGGTGCTCGTGCTCGCGCAGCCGGCTGAGGAACTCCCACCCGTCGATCCCGGGCAGCTGGACGTCGAGGGTGATCAGGGTCAGCGGCTGCGCCGGCGCCATCTCGAGCGCCTCCTCGCCGCTGCTGGCCCGCAGGACGGCGAAGCCCTCGGTCTCCAGCAGGAGGCGCATCAGCTCGGCTGCCCGGTCGTCGTCCTCGACCACCAGGGCGGTGCGCTCGCCGTCGTCGGCGAGGGCAGCCCGAGGCCGCAGCTCGCTGTCCGCGGGCGCCTCCTCCGCCTCGAGCAGCGGCAGCCAGACGGCGAACCGGGCGCCTTCGCCGACAGCGCTGCTCACGGCGACGGTGCCCCCGTGCAGCGCAGCCAGCTGCCGGACCATGGCGAGGCCCAGCCCGGTGCCCTCGAACTCCCGCGCCAGGCTGCTGTCGATCTGCTTGAAGGCCTGGAACAGCGTGGCCATGTCGGACTCGGAGATGCCGATGCCTGCGTCGGTGACGCAGACCTCCAGGAAGTGCTCCGAGCTGCTGTCGCCCAGCGGGAAGCAGTGGGTGGGCCAGCCGCCGACCAGGTGGCAGACGGCGTCGCGGCTGACCCGGCGGGCGCTCAGCAGCACCCGGCCGTTGCCGCCGGAGAACTTCACGGCGTTCGCCAGCAGGTTGTAGACGATCTGCTTGGTCTTGCGCAGGTCGAGCTGCAGCACGCCGAGGTCGTCGTCGGCCTCGAGGTCGAGCTCGACCCGGTGCGTCGCTGCCTTCTCGCGGACGATCGTGAGGCTGCTGCGCAGCAGGTCGCGGACGTCGACCGGCTCGAGCTCGAGGGCCATCATCCCGGCCTCGACCTTCGACAGGTCCAGGATGTCGTTGATGAGCGAGAGCAGGTGCTGGCCGCTGGTGAAGATGTCGCCGATGTACTCCTGCTGGCCCGGGTTCATCGGGCCGATGAGGCCGTCGCCCAGCGCCTCGGAGAAGCCGATGATGGCGTTCAGCGGCGTGCGCAGCTCGTGCGACATCGTCGCCAGGAACTCCGACTTCATCCGGCTGGCGTGCTGCAGCTCGATGTTCTTCTCCAGCAGCGTGCGCTCGAAGTGCTTGCGCTCGGTCACGTCACGGGCAGCCATGAACACCCCGCGCAGACGCCGGTCCTGGTCGTGGAACGTCGCCGCGTTGTACGACACGACGGTCTCGACGCCGTTCTTTGCGCGCACGGTGAGCTCGTAGTCGGTGACCGTGTCCTCGGCCAGCACCCGCGCGATGGCGTCCTGCGCCCGGACGGGGTCGGTGAAGAAGGTCTTGCAGGGCTGGCCGATGAGCTCGGCGCGCGACCGGCCCGTGAGCCGGGTCATCTGCTGGTTCACGTCGCTGATCCGGCCCTGCGGGTCGGTCATCATGAGGGCGTCGATGTTCGACTCGATGAGCGAGCGTGTGTAGTACTGCTGGTCGCGCAGCTGCTGGTCGAGCAGCGCCTGCGCCGCCTCTACCTGCTGGCGCACCGTGTTGTCGGTGCCGATGAGCAGGTAGCCGATGATCTCGTCGTCCGCGTCGCGCAGCGAGGTCACCGACACGATCGCGGGGAAGCGGCTGCCGTCCTTGCGGACGTACGTCAGCTCGTAGATGTCCTCGATGCCGCGCGAGGCCTTGAACACCAG
Source organism: Mycobacteriales bacterium (assembly GCA_046594005.1). Lineage (GTDB taxonomy): Bacteria > Actinomycetota > Actinomycetes > Mycobacteriales > SCTD01 > SCTD01. The sequence continues at coordinate 5,114 of JBKJQM010000160.1, read as the reverse complement.
GGCGTCGAAGCCCGGGGTGATGGTCGTGTCCAGCTCCTGGCTGAGCGCGCTGGCCCGGGCGACGAGCTCCTGCGGGTCCGAGATGTCCGCGGGCGTGATGCGGTTGACGACGTCCTCCGCCGTGTAGCCGAGCATCCGCTCGGCGCCGACGTTGAAGATCTGGATGACGCCGCGCTCGTCGGTCGCGATGCTCGAGAAGTAGGCGCTCTTGAAGATCGCGTCCTGCAGTGCGCGTGTCTTGATCTCCTCGACGCTGGCGCGCGGGCGGTCCCCGGGGGTCGGGGGCGCACTCGGCTGCAGCACGGTGGGGACAGCCATGAGACCTCGTTCGTCGGCGGTGCCGTACGTCGGCGGTGCCCGGGTCAGGGGCAGCACTCGGTCGAGCCTGTCCCGTCGAGGATCGGGCGGGTTCCCGCGGTACCTGACGGCCCGAGGACGAAGATCCTCAGAACTGACCAGTCGCCAGCTGGTCAGTGACCAGGCGCACCCGGGCGGGCAGCCCAAGGAAGCGGCCGTACGCCTGCGCCGCCGCCGACAGCGCCTGAGGGTCCACGGGCCGAAGCAGCGCGGTCTCCACGACCACCTCGCCACGGTGCACGAGCCGTCGCCAGGAGCCGACGACCCGGCCGTCCTCCAGGACGACCGCCAGGTGGGGGAGGGCGTGCGCCGAGCTCACGCGACCGGAGTCGTGCAGGTGCTTGCTGGCGGTGAACGCGACGAGCAGCTCGTCGTACAGCTGCACCAGCTGGACGCCCCCCGGCCCTGCGGTCGCCGGCGCGTCCACGGCCGACCACAGCTCGAGGTCGTCCACCAGCTCGCGGTGGACCGCGTCCCCCAGCTCGGCCAGGGCGGCCCGCACGTCGCGGGCGAGCAGGCTCGACCACCAGGTGATGTCCTTGACCGCTGCCGGGCCGTGCCCGGTGAGGAAGCGCAGCACCAGCGCCGCCACGGCCTGCTCGTGGGGGAGCTCGACGGCCGCAGGCACCCGCTCGTCGAGCAGCGCGTAGGTCTGGTCCTTGCCACGACGCACCCCGCTGCACAGCAGCCCGTCCAGCTCGAGGTGCATGAGCAGGAAGACCAGTCCGCGGGTGCTGGTCGTCACGCCGGCGAAGACGAGGACCTCGGCGGCCTCCGCCCGCGTCAGGTGCCGGCCCGGCAGAGCACGCTCGAAGGTGCGGCGCGCACGTCGCAGGTCTGCGACGTCGACGCCCTCGTCCCGCAGCGGCCGGGCGACCTGCGCCTGCACGCGCGGTCCGGTGAGCCGCAGCAGCCAGCGCAGGTCCTCGGCGGCGACGTCGTGCCAGGTCGTGCGCAGCACGTGGGTGCGCAGCAGCTCGCCCTCGGCCCGCGCCCGTTCGACGACCGCTTCGGTGACTGCGCAGCGCTGCGCGAGGGACCAGGCCGACGGCAGGACGTCCTGCGACTGGACGGCCAGCAGGCGGCGCGCGACGTCGGCCGGGGCCTCCTGCAGCGGCCCGGTGAGACCGGTGGCCGCCAGCCGGCGGCGGACCACCTCGTCGGCCGTCACGTCACGCCGGTCGGCCGTCACGTCACACCGGCCGGTAGTGCTCCACGCCGTCCTCGAGGCTCTTGTGCAGGCGTCCCTGCACGGCGAGCAGCTCGAGGTGGGCCCCTGTCTCGAAGACCGCGAGCATGGCGTTGAAGGGGTCGAGGTCGGCGAGCCGGTGCTCGCGCCGCGTCCAGCGCAGCTGACCGCCCGCCTCGGCGGCCGTGAAAGCGCCTGCCGCGCAGGCCTTCTCGGTCTCGTCGAGCCGTCGGCCGTGAAAGGCGATCAGCTCGTCCACGCGGGCGTGGACGCTGTCGGCCACCGGTCCGTGGGCAGGCAGGAGCAGGGCGTCCGGCCGCTCGCGCACCAGGGCCAGAGACTGCAGGAACGCCCCGAGCGGGTCCGGGTGCAGGACGGGCTCGAAGCCGATGGACGGCGTGATGGTCGGCAGGACGTGGTCGCCGGCGAACAGCAGCCCGGCGTCCACGTCGTGGAACACCAGGTGCCCGGTCGTGTGGCCCGGCGTGCTGACGGCGTGCAGGACCCGGCCGCCCGGGAGGGGGAGCGGTCCCTCCTCGAGCCAGTCGTCGGGCGACTCCCACTGGCCGCGGTCGACCCGGGCTCCGCGCGCGTGGCTCCCGATGAGGGCGGCCAGCTCACCGGCGCCGGCCGCCGCCAGCGCGTCCAGCTGGGCCTCGAGCGGGGAGCGGTCCGGATTCTGCAGCAGCTCGAGGGTCGGGCGCTCGCCGCTGCCGAGCCCGACGCGGGCGCCGAACTCGCGGCGCACCTCGACGGCCTGCGTGTAGTGGTCCCGGTGCACGTGCGTGACCAGGAAGCGCCGCACGTCACCGAGCCCGGCGCCCAGCTGCGCCAGGGCGGCCGCGAGCTGGTCCCGCGAGTCGGGGATGGCCCAGCCGCCGTCGACGAGGACCAGCCCGTCCTCGGTCGTCAGGACGTAGACGTTGACGGCGCGCAGCCCGTCGTTGGGCAGGGGGAGCGGGACCCGGTGCACACCGGGGGCCACCTCGTACGCGCCCGGCTCGGTCCAGGCGCCCTGTGCGGTGCTCACCCGGGTTGTCTACACGCCGCCCGGCACCGCGCGAGCTGCGGCCCGGCGCAGCTCGCGGTCCAGGGCGACGGCTGCGTCGCGCTCGGTGCGCACCTCCACCACGCGCAGCCCCGGGACCGGTGCCAGCGCGGCGGCCAGCTCGTCCAGGTCGCCGACGGCGGTGTGCGGGGTGCGCGTGGCGGCGCAGAGGCTGGCGAGGTCGACGCCGTGCGGGGTGCCGAAGACCCTCTCGAACGCCCCGGAGTACGCGCCGCCGCCCTGCTCCAGGGTTCCGAAGATCGCGCCGCCGTCGTTGTTGACCACGACGAGGACGAGGTCGGGCCGGGGTTCGGCGGGTCCGAGCACCAGCCCGTTCGCGTCGTGCAGGAACGTCAGGTCGCCCAGCAGCGACACCACGGGCCCGCCGCCCGCAGCCTGGTGCGCCAGCGCCGCGCCGACCGCGGTGGACACCATTCCGTCGATGCCGGCGACACCGCGGTTCGCCAGCACGGGGACCGCGGTCCGGCCGGCGAGGAACAGGTCGCGGACGGGCTTGGACGAGCCGACGACGAGCAGGGACGGCGCGGCGGCGAGCACGGCCTGCGCGACGCCCGGCTCCGTCAGGCGCGCGGCCAACAGCTCGTCCACGCCCTTGCGGACCGCGACGGCCGCGTCCGTCCAGCCGGCCAGCCAGGACGGGTCGACCGCTCCGTCCGGGGCCGGCACCGAGGGCAGGATGCGCGCGACCGTGCGGGAGGCGTCCGGCCAGGTGCCGCGCGCAGCGACGACGTCGGCGGGGGAGCCGGCGACGAGGCGTCCGACGGCGCGGCTCAGGGTCGGGCGCCCGACCACGAGGACCCGCTCGGGCCGGTGCGCCTCGAGGAACCCGGGGGCGCCCACCAGCAGCTCTGCGGCGTCGAGGACGACGGCGCTGTCACGGTCGCCGGCGCTGGGCTCGGCGACGACGGGGAAGCCGCGCGCCTCCGCGAGCCGCAGTGCTGCGGAGGCCTGCTCACGGGTGCTGTCACCGAGCACCACCAGCGTCCGCGCGGGCAGGTCGTCTCGGACTGTCGCCGCGGGGGCCTGTGCGACGCGCGCCGTCCACGGCTCGCCTCCGGCGCGGCCCTCGAGCGGTTCCACCCATGTCGGGTCCTCGTCAGGCACGAGCGGTTCGCGCAGGCCGAGGTTGAGGTGCACGGGACCCGGAGCCGTACCGAGATCGCCTGCGGCTGAGGCGATCGCGCGGCAGGCGAGCGACCGCCAGTACGCGTTGTCGCCGGCGCGCTCCCCGGGGGCGCCCACCTCGGCGAACAGGCGCACAGCGCTGCCGTAGAGGGAGATCTGGTCGACGGTCTGGTTGGCGCCGGTCCCGCGCAGCTCGGGCGGCCGGTCCGCCGTGAGCACCAGCAGGGGCGCGCCGGACTCCGAGGCCTCGAGGACGGCGGGGTGCAGGTTGGCGGTCGCGGTGCCCGAGGTCGTGACGACGGGGACCGGCCGGCCGGACGCCTTGGCCAGCCCGAGGGCCAGGAAGGCAGCGGACCGCTCGTCGATGCGCACGTGCAGGCGCAGCCGCCCCGCGGCGTCGGCGTCGTGCAGCGCGAACGCCAGCGGCGCCGACCGCGAACCCGGCGAGAGGACCGCCTCGCGGACCCCGCCGCGGACCAGCTCGTCGACCAGCACACGGGCCAGCGCGGTCGAGGGGTTCACGCCTGCGAGTCTCCCAGCAGGGCGGCGCAGCGGCGCGCCCGAGCGATCCACCACGCGCGCCGGTCGGCCGGGGCGGCGAGGGCGGTCAGCCGTTCCGGGTCCGGTACGACGGGCCGCACCGGGAGGGCGCCGCCGACCGTGAGCAGATCCGCCACGTCGGAGGCCATGAGCCCGGTGGTCGCCAGGCCGCACGCGTACGGCAGGTCGGGCAGCGCCGCAGCCAGCGCGACGCCGGCGCGGATGCCGACGGAGGTGTCCAGGGCGCTCGACACGACGACCGGCAGCCCGCACTCCTGGGCGATGCGCAGGGCTGGCGCGACGCCGCCGAGCGGGGCGACCTTCACCACGACGACGTCGGCGGCGCCCGCGCGTGCGACGCGCAGCGGGTCCTCCGCCTTGCGCACGCTCTCGTCGGCGGCCACCAGCAGGTCGACGCCTGCCCGGGCCAGCCGGGTGCGCAGGTCGCTCAGCTCCTCGACGGTGGCGCAGGGCTGCTCGGCGTACTCCAGGCCATAGGGCGTCAGCGCCGTCAGCGCGGTCACGGCCTGCTCGACCGACCAGGCGGCGTTGGCGTCGACCCGGACCCGCCCGTCGCGTCCGAGCGCCTCGCGGACGGCGGCGACCCGGTCCACGTCGTCGCGCAGCGCCTGGCCGGCCTGCGCGACCTTCACCTTCGCGGTCGTGCAGCCGGGGAACCGTGCCAGGACGCCGGCCACCTCCGCGGCGGGAACGGCAGGCACCGTCGCGTTGACCGGGATCGACGTGCGCAAGGGCTCCGGCCAGCCGGTCCACGCGGCCTCGACCGCGGCGGCCAGCCAGCGCGCGGACTCGGTGTCGTCGTACTCCAGGAAC
>JBKJQM010000050.1:0-3288 GCA_046594005.1 Mycobacteriales bacterium | reverse complement strand
GGCGCCGGTCGCCCGGTCGATCAGACCGATGTGCGCATCGCCCGCACGACCTGGAAGCAGCCGGTCACCAACGCCCCGCTCGACGCGCTGGGCACGCCCGGCTTCTTCGACCGCAAGTTCGACCCGGTGCCGGTCGTCGTCAACACCGGCGAGAACCCCACCGCGCCGTGCATCTCCGCGTCACCGCAGTCGGTCGAGCTGCCCTCCACCGCAGCGCGCATCGGAAACGACATCGTGCTGACGGCCTCACCCGGCGAGGTGTTCGCCAACTGGACCAACACGGTCAAGGAGAAGAACGTCGGCCGCATCTCCTTCCCGCTCGCGCAGGTCAACGACGCGCTCGGCTACATGCCGCAGTCGTTCGAGGTCAACCCGGTCGGCCAGCAGGGCCTCGGCTTCGCCGCCGGCGGCTACGTCTTCGTCAACTACGAGGACAGCTACGCGATCGACCGCTGCGTCGGCGACCTCATGCTCGAGGAGACGCTCAAGCTGCTGGACCAGGTCAAGAAGTAGGCGGCAGGACCCGGCGGCGCTCGTAGGACTCGCGCGCCGACCGGTCCGCCACCTTCACCTGGTCGGGCACCAGCGCGGTGTAGAGCCGGTCGCGGGCGCCCTGCGGCAGCACCGCCATCACCCGAACCAGCGCTGCCGTCCGCCTCGGGACGAATACCTCGAACCGCGGGCGCTCGATGACGTCGGCCACCGCGACGGCGACCTGCTGCGGCGAGAGCCGCTGCACCCCGCCGGAGGACGTGCCGGCGGCGAGCTCGGTGTCCACGACCGATGGCAGCACGAGCGAGAAGTCCACGCCGCTGCCGCGCAGCTCGGCGCGGACCGCCTTCGTCCAGCCGTGCACCGCGTGCTTGGTCGCGCCGTACGTCGCCTCGCCGACCGGGCCGATGTAGGAGGCCAGCGAGGCGACCGTGACGACGTGGCCGCGGCGCCGTTCGCGGAAGCCCGGGAGAACCAGCCGGGTCCCGCGCACCACGCCCCAGAAGTTGACGTCCATCATCCGGCGGCCCGCGACCTCGGGCTCCTCGTCGTACGCCCCGACCCACATGACGCCGGCGTTGTTGACCAGGACGTCGACATCGGCGAGCGCGAGCCAGTCCTGGTACGACGCGGTGTCTGTGACGTCGAGGTGCCCGGTCACCGCCGCCGGCCCCAGCCGGGTCGCCAGCTGCTCCAGGGCGTCGACGTCCAGGTCGCCCAGCAGGACGTGGGCGCCGCGGCGCACGACCTCCTCGGCGATCGCGGCGCCGATGCCGCGCGCGGCTCCGGTGATGGCCACGGTGCGTCCTGCCAGCGTGTTCATGCGTCCAGAGTGCCGCATACGATCCGGCGCATGAAGCGCACCGCCGTGATCGGCGCCGGCTCGTCGGGGATGGTCGCCCTCAAGGCCCTGGTGGACGCCGGCGTGCCAGTCGTCTGCTTCGAGAAGGGCGACCGGGTCGGCGGCAACTGGGTGTTCCGCAACAGCAACGGCATGAGCGCGTCGTACAAGTCGCTGCACATCAACACCTCGCGCGAGCGCATGGAGTACAGCGACTTCCCGATGCCCAAGCACTACCCGGACTTCCCGCACCACAGCCACATCGCGGAGTACTTCGACGCCTACGTCGACCACTTCGACCTGCGCCGGCACATCCGCTTCGGCACCGGGGTGGCGCACGCCGCCCGCACCGACGACGGCTGGTCGCTGACCCTCGAGGACGGCACGGTCGAGCAGTTCGACGCGCTGGTCGTGGCCAACGGCCACCACTGGAACCCGCGCTGGCCCGAGCCGGCGTTCCCCGGCAGCGAGAGCTTCCCGGGCGTGCAGCTGCACGCGCACTCCTTCGAGGACAACTCCGGGTTCGCCGATCAGCACGTGCTCGTCGTCGGGATGGGCAACTCGGCGATGGACATCGCGGTCGAGTCCTCCTGGGTAGCGGACAAGACCTACCTGTCGGCGCGCACGCCGGTGCACGTGGTGCCGAAGTACGTGTTCGGCAAGCCGATGGACCAGATCGAGAGCGCCGCCGCCGCTCGCACGCTGCCGTGGAAGGTCCGCCAGAAGCTGACCGAGACGATGCTGAAGGTCGCCGTCGGCGACGTGTCGAGGTACGGCCTGCGCACGCCGACGCACGGGATGCTGCAGGCCCACGTCACGGTCAGCGACACGATCCTGACCCGGCTCGCCCACGGGGCGGTGCTGCCGAAGCCGAACCTCGTCCGGTTCGAGGGCTCGGACGCGGTCTTCGAGGACGGCACCCGCGCACACGTCGACGTCGTCGTCTACTGCACGGGCTACCGGATCACGTTCCCGTTCTTCGACGCGACGCTGCTGGACGCGCCGGACAACCGGATCTCGCTGTACTCACGGGTCTTCCACCCCGACATCCCCGACCTGGCCTTCATCGGGCTGATCCAGCCGCTCGGCGCGATCATGCCGCTGGCCGAGGAGCAGGGCCGGCTGGTCGCCGACTGGGCCACCGGCCGCTACGCCCTGCCGCCCCGGGCGGAGATGGAGGCGTCGATCCGTGCCGCGGACGAGGCGATCCGCAAGCGGTACATCGGCTCCAAGCGGCACACCATCCAGGTCGACTTCGAGGTCTACCTGCACGCCCTGCGCCAGGAACGCAAGAAGGGGGCGGCCCGAGCGGCCACCCCCTCCTCGCGGTGAGCTACTAGCTGGTGAACAGCAGCTTGTTCGGCGAACCGGAGCCGGGGTTCTTCACGACCCCGTTGGTGGCGGTGCTGACGAGCTGCGTCGCCACCTGAGCGGGCGTCGAGCCCGGCGCGGTCGACAGGAAGAGCGCGGCCACGCCGACGACGTGCGGGGTGGCCATCGAGGTGCCGCTGATCGTGTTGGTCGCGGTCGGCGAGTCGTACCAGTCGGACGTGATGCCCGTCCCCGGCGCGAACAGGTCCAGGCACTTGCCGGTGTTGGAGTACGACGCCTTGTTGTCGGCGGCATCGGTGGCACCGACGGTCAGCGCGGCGGGCACGCGAGCCGGCGAGGTGTTGCAGGCGTTCGACTGACCGGTGAGGTCGCCGACCAGGCCACCGCTGTTGCCCGCCGCGACGCCGAAGGTCACGCCGTCGTTGATCGCGTTCTGGACGGCCGTGTCGAGCGCCGCGGAGGCGCCGCCGCCGAGCGACATGTTGGCCACGGCCGGAGCACCCGCGGCGTGGTTGCCGGTGACCCAGCCGACGCCGGCGATGACGCCGGAGGTCGCGCCGGAGCCGCCGCAGTCCAGGACGCGCACCGCCACGAGCTTCACGCTCTTGGCGACGCCGTACTTC
>JBKJQM010000005.1:0-4978 GCA_046594005.1 Mycobacteriales bacterium | reverse complement strand
CCGGCGAGTACCGCGTCGTCGTCTCCGCGTCCCCGATCGAGATCGTCGGCCGGCTCGCGGACCGGCTCGGCCTCGAGGGGTCGGTCGGTACGCGGTCGGAGATCGTCGACGGCCGCTACACCGGGCGGCTGGAGGGGGCCTTCTGCTACGGCCCGGGCAAGGTCACCGAGGTGCGCCGGCTCGCCGCCGAGCGCGGCTACGACCTCGAGCGCAGCACCGCCTACAGCGACTCGATCAGCGACCTGCCGTTCCTGGAGGCGGTCGGCACCGCCGTCGCCGTCAACCCGGAGAAGCACCTGCGGGCGGTCGCCGTCCAGCGAGGCTGGCGCATCGTCGAGGTTGCCCGGCCGTCGCTGCGGGCACGCCTGTTGCCGCGGGCAGAGGTCGCCGCGGCGGCGGCTTCCGGCTAGCCGCGCGGCCCGACCCCGTGGGGCTCCCGGGACGGATGGGATGCTCTCGTGCCGAGCGCACGGACTCGGCTCGGCGACGGAGGTGCACGGTGGACCACGCCGCGGTGTTCACCGCGCTGCCGACGGCGTACCTGGTCATGACGCCCGACCTCGTGATCGCCGGCGCCAACGACGCCTACCTCGCCTCCGTCGGGCGCACCCGCGACGAGATCGTGGGCAGGGACGTCTTCGAGGCGTTCCCGCCCACTGCGGACGCCTTGGACGAGAGCGGCGTGTCCCGCGTCCAGCTCTCGTTCGAGAAGGCAGTCACGAGCGGGCGCACGGACACGATGCCCTTGCAGAAGTACGACATCCCTGACGGCGCAGGTGGTCTCACCGAGAAGTACTGGTCCCTGATCCATGTCCCGGTGCTCGACGACGAGGACCGTACCGTGCTGCTGCTGCAGCGCGCGGAGGACGTCACCGAGTACGTCAAGGAGCGCGAGCGCGGCCTGGCCGAGCGGGAGCGCAGCGAGGCCGCACACCGCAAGGTCGAGGAGGTCGAGGCCGACCTGTTCGCGCGTGGCGAGGAGCTCCGGGCCGCCCTGCGCGAGGCCGAGGTGGCCGGCCGGCGACTGGCCGGGCTCGCGGAGGTGGCGCTCCAGCTCACCGGCGCCCAGACGGTGGAGGACCTGACGGGCATCGTCGTCGACCGGGGGATGGTCGCCCTCGGTGCAGACGGCGGCGCTGTGGCGGTACGCGAGGGCAACGTGATGCGGCTCGCCCTCACGTCGTCGCTCGGCGGCCGCGCCCGGCAGGAGCTCTCCGAGATGCCGGTGCACGGCAGCCTGCCGGCCTCCGTCACCGCCCGCACCGGTGAGCGGATCCTGATGCGCGACGCCGCCGAGGCCGTCGCCTTCGACGCCGGCATGCGGGACGTGGTCGCCGCGACCGACTGCCAGGCCTGGGCCGTTCTGCCGCTGGTCGCGGGCTCGCGCATCCTGGGGGCGCTGTGCGTCGGCTGGAAGGCCGCTCAGGAGTTCCCCGCGGCCGAGCTCGAGATCCTCGACGCGATGGCGGCGCAGTGCGCGCAGGGGCTCGACCGCATCCAGATCCGCGCCGCCGAGCGCCGGTCCGCAGCGGCCGCCCGCCGGATGTCGGAGACCCTGCAGCGCAGCCTGCTGACCGAGCCGCCCCGCGCACCCGGCCTGCAGATCGCGGTGCGCTACCGCCCGGCCGCCCGCGAGGCGCAGGTCGGCGGCGACTGGTACGACGCCTTCCGCAACGCCGACGGCGGCACCTCACTGGTCATCGGCGACGTCGCCGGCCACGACCGCGACGCCGCCGCCGCGATGGGTCAGTTCCGCAACCTGCTGCGTGGGATCGCCTACGCCGTCGCGGAACCACCCGCGGCCGTGCTCTCCACGCTGGACCGCGCGGTGCGCGACCTGGCCGTCGGCTCGCTCGCGACGGCCGTGCTCGCCCGGGTCGAGCCGGCGCCGGACGACGGACCCGGTGCGCGCCTGGTCACGTGGTCCAACGCCGGGCACCCGCCGCCCTTGCTGGTCGAGCCGGACGGCACCGTGCACCTGCTGCACACCGACCCCGACCTGCTCCTGGGCCTCGACCCCGAGACGGGGCGCGCCGACCACTCCCGCGTCGTGCGGCCCGGGGCCACCCTGCTGCTGTTCACCGACGGCCTGGTCGAGCGGCGGCACGCGGCCCTGGACTCCGGGTTGGACACCCTGGTCGACGCGGTCCGCAGCCTCGACGGGCGACCGCTCGACGACCTGTGCGACGCCCTGCTGGATCGCCTGGGCTCGGCGGGCGACGACGACATCGCGCTGCTGGCGCTGCGCGTCGAGGCCATGGCGTGACCGAGGCCGGCGAGGAGCTCGTTCTGCCGCCAGAGCTGCGGTCGGTGAAGCTGGCCCGCGCGTTCGTCTCACGGAGCGGGCGCGCCTTCGGCGTCGACGCAGACACCTGCGCCGAGGCGGTGCTGCTCGCCAGCGAGGTGGTCACCAACGCCATCATCCACGGGCGCAGCGAGGCCAGGCTGCGCGTCCTGCTCAGCTCCCGCGGCCGGTTGCGCGTCGAGGTCTCCGACGACAACAGCCGCCACCCCAACCGTCCCGGGCAGGACGTCCACGCGCTCGACGGCCGGGGCCTGCGCATCCTCGACAAGATGGCGCACCGCTGGGGCGTGCGCGACGACCCGTACGGCAAGACCGTCTGGTTCGAGGTCTCGCCCGCCTCGCGATGAGCGGGCGGCGCCTACGTTGTCGAGCATGACGACGCACGAGCGCATCCCGGCCCCGCCGGCCGAGGGCGCGACGGAGCAGGTCGTCGGCGGCTGCGCGGTCTACGAGGACGGCGGCCGACGGCCCGGCGCGGTGTCCTGGCGCGATGCGGGCGAGGCCGCGCGCACCACGACCGGGTTCGTCTGGGTCGGCCTGCAGCAGGCGTCCGCCGCGGACGTCGCCGCGGTCGCCCAGTGCTTCTCGCTGCCACCGCTCGCCGTCGAGGACGCCGTCAAGGCGCACCAGCGTCCCAAGGTGGAGCGCTACGGCGACGTCCTGTTCGCGGTCCTGAAGCCGGTGCGCTACGTCGACCACGCCGAGGTCATCGAGGTGGGCGAGATCGCGCTGTTCGTCGGCGCGCACTTCGTCGTGACGGTGCGGCACGGCGGCAGCACCGAGCTGCGCGCCGTGCGGGACGAGCTCGACGCCGGCAGCGACGTCCTCGCCGCCTTCGGCGAGTTCGCGGTCCTGTACCGCGCGGCCGACCTCATCGTCGACGGCTACGAGCAGGCGCTGGCGTCCATCGACGACGACATCGCCGAGATCGAGGCGCAGGTGTTCAGCGCCGAGGGCGGCGACCACGCCGAGCGCATCTACAAGCTCAAGCGCGAGGTCCTGGAGTTCCGGCGCGCCGTGGTCCCGCTGTCCGGTCCCCTGCAGGCGCTGGCCAACGGCGCCGTCCGCGACGTCCCGGCCGCCGCGGCGCCGTACTTCCGCGACGTGCACGACCACCTGCTCCGGGCCGTCGACACCCTGGAGGGCCAGGACCGGCTGCTGACCGACGTGCTGCAGGCCAACGTCGCGCGGGTCAGCGTCCAGCAGAGCGCGGTCGCGGTCCGGCAGAACGAGGACATGCGCAAGATCTCGGCGTGGGCGGCGATCGCGCTGGTGCCGACGGCCATCGCCGGCATCTACGGAATGAACTTCGACAACATGCCGGAGCTGCACTGGCAGTACGGCTACTTCCTCGTCCTGGCCGTCATCGCCGCGGCCTGCAGCACGCTGTACGTGCTGTTCCGCCGCAACGACTGGCTCTGATTCAGGTCATGGGGACGGCGCCGCGGTGGCGGTGCCGTCGGCGAGCGGGTGCAGCCGCAGGGTGCGGCCGACGTGCGTGGTGCTCCCCAGCGGCAGCTGCGCGAGCGAGAGGACGGCGGCGGCCGCGTGGTCGCCGCGGGGAGTCGCGGCAGCTACCCGCGTCCCGTCGCCGGTGCGCCCGACCAGGAACGCCTGCACGGGTGCGCCACCGCGGTCGTGCTCGACGGTGGCCGTCTCGACGACGACGTCGACGTGCCCGGCTCCGCTCGCGGCGTCGGTCACCGTGGCCGTCGGCACGGGCGTCGCCCGGACCTGCCGTGGCTCCGGCTCCCCGACGTACCCCGCCGGGTGCGGACGGCTGCTGAGCACCACCGCGTGCTGGTAGGTGAGGTAGCCGCCGTTGGCGTGCACCAGGCCGGTGCCGCCGCTCATGCGCAGCCGCCCGGCCACCGTCGCCAGCGCGTGCAGGGAGTAGCTGTTGAGCGGCCCGCCGAACGACGAGTGGCCGCCGGTGACCGACAGCGCCGCGTCGCGGGGCAGCCCGAGGTGCACGCCGACGAGCTTGGGCACGACCGGGAAGCAGCTGTAGACGTCGATCAGATCCAGGTCCGCCACCCCGGCGCCCGTCGCGGCCAGGCACCGGTCCAGCGCCGCGCCGAGGGCGTGCGAGTGCCCGAAGTCCCTGCGGGCCAGCAGGTCCGGCTCGTCGTCTGCCCCGGCACCGCCCCAGACGTGCACGACGGCGTCGTCCGGGATGCCGTGTGCACGGGCCGTGCCCAGCGACGTCACGACGAGGGCGGCTGCCTGGTCGACGTGCGGCATCGCGTTCATGGACAGCGGGTACGGCTCGCAGACCATCCGGTTGCCGGGTCCCGGAGCCGCGATCTGCTCGGCGGTCAGGGCCTCGTCGCTCCAGGAGGCCGGGTGCTCGGCGGCGACCCGGCTCATCGCGGCGTACAGCTGCGCCGACCACGCGTGCGCCTCCTCCGGCGTGAGGCCGAGGTCGGCCTGCAGGCGGTTCTCGTACAGCGGGTAGACGCGGGTCGGCGCGAGCAGTCCGGCCGCCTGCATGGCGGCAGACCCGAGCTGGTCCACGTCGAAGGACGGCGGCCCGCCGGGGCCGGCGCTCCACCCGAGGGACGACACCGGGTCGAGACCGGCCTTGCCGAGCAGGGACACCGACGCCTGCGCCTCGGCGCCCACGAGCAGGGCGATCTCGCTCTCGCCGGACCAGATCCGCGCCGCCGCCGC
>JBKJQM010000480.1:0-14154 GCA_046594005.1 Mycobacteriales bacterium | reverse complement strand
CGAACGCATGTGTGGTGGTTGAGAACTACGGCACGTCCGACGGGCACGGGCACGACTACGACAACTATCTAGAGTACGGGCTTCGTGCTGGGAGCGCCGTGGTGGTCCTTCTCTGTGTGAGGCACGAACCGCACCTGCAGGCCAAGGGCTGGAAGCAGGCGACAGTCGTGACCTACGCCGATCTGCTGAGGGAAATCCAGCGCGAGGTTCACAGCGAGCGCGAGTGGAAGCGCAAGCATCCGCAACAGCAGTCCTTTCTCGACCAGTTGTTCCAGCACTTCCTGAAAGGGCCCGCTGCCTTGGACCTCAACGACCGCATCGCCTTCCTAGCGTCCATGTGCGCGACCGGGGAGTCCGCGCGCTACGGCTATCGGCCGCAGGACGTTGCCGCGCGGGAGTTCGCGGAGCTCGTGGCGCAGCACGCCAGGCGGCAGTTCGACGAGGGGCGCCAGACCCTTTTGGACCTCAAGCGCACGTTGAAGACCGTCGCCGAGACCCTCACCGACCAGGTGAACGAACGCGTGCTCTCTGGTCACGTGACCAAGGCCGAAGCGCGGTTCACCGGCCAGTGGGAGTGGCAGGTAGCCCTGCGGCGCGCTGACTCCGCTCCGAACCTGTTCATCGTGTTCGGCCCCAGCGCCGTCGTCGAGAACGCGCAAGTCCCCGTGCCCCTGGAGGCGCCAGACTTCACGAAGCTCTTCGTTGCCCGGGAGGCACCTTCCGGCGGCGGTGTCGACCGCATCCTTCAGACAGAAGTGCTCCTCACCGAGGTCTTCGACGGACTGCCGCTTGAGGACGTGCGGTTGCGCGACGCGCTGCTCGAACTCATCGCCCTGGACTGAGCAACGCACCGTCGCTGGGGCCCGGGTCGTAGTGAGGGCCATGCTGCAGGAGCCAGGTTCTTGCGGACGCAGTCGAGGGTTTGCACGCACCCGCCCCGGTGCGCGCCCGCCCCGGTGCAGTCACAGGAGCAAACCATGGGCTGCTCGTGCAGGCAGATCCAAGACGTTTACTCATGCCGTGAGCGCGGCCCTTGGCGGCCGCATGAGGCCTACTCGGGGCTGGTGGTGCCCCGGGGCCGGCGAAGCTGATGGCGCGATCGCGAAACGACGTCGACGCTCTGGTCCTCGACGGTCAGATGCCCTTACGTCAGCCCGGATTGACGTCGTTCACGCTCGGGGGCGAGCTCGCCGGGAGTCAGAGGTTCAGCACGAGACGCAGACCCGCGTCGACGTCGGCCATCAGGTAGTCCGGGACCTCCCCCACGGGTTCTTGGCCTTCCAACGTGGCGCGGTCAAGCGTGACGATCTGCGTGACGTTGACAGCCGAGTCCTTCGCGAGGCCGGTCACGGCTGCAGGCAGGAAGACGTTGCCTGGGTGCGCGGCCACGTCCGTGTTGGAGGTGATGGCCGCGGTCAGCAGCGTCCGCAACCTGCTGCGGTTGAACGCATCCGCCGACACCACGACCACAGGCCGACGCTTGGCCGGAGCGCTGCCGGTGCTCTCGCCGAGGTCGACCCAGTAGATCTGAGCTCTCTGGATCACCACTGCTCGCCGGCGGCCAGCAGCGACCGACGGCCCGCATGGACGACGGCGGACTCGGTCTCCTCGTCCGCGGTGACCTCCAAGGCGGCGTCGATGCGTGCGGTCAGGGACGCCGCGTCGAGTTCGGCCAGGTAGTGCGCAGCGGCGCGGGAGAAGAATTCCGATCGGCTCATCCCGAGTTCTCGCGCACGGCGGCTCGCCGCCTCGAACGTCGGATCCGGGACGGAGATGGCGGCTTTCACAGCAAGCAGTATGACGCGGTCATACCGGCGGGTCAATGACTGTGCGAACGGCCGCGAACCGCAGCGAACAGCCCCTATCGCGGGCTCAGCGCAGTGGCCACTTTCCTGCCACGTCCAAGCAGGTCACCACGTCTGACCTGCGACAACACACGCCGTACTCGTTCTCGATCCCATGATCCGGCGCTCCACGGTGGCAGCCTCGCACGGGAGCGGGACCGCTGCGGCCGCGTCGCCGCTCAGCTCTTCTGCCGTCAGCCTCCGCCGTGCCAGTCCTGCGGCGCCCACCTGGTCGTCCCCCACTCCCGGCCCGGTCAGCTTGGCAGCCCGCGCAGGCTGCGCGTGAGCCCGGGAACACAGCGATTCCGACGACGTGGAGTACGGCGCGACCGCCTCCTGCTCGCCCGGCAGTCAGCTGATCATCGAAGCAGGCGACGCGAGGGCGGGTGAGCTGGACGCCCGGGCGTTCGACGTCTCGGGGACGCCTCTCGCGCGCGTCCGTCATGCTGACCGGCGGACCGACACGATGCGCCGCCGGCGCTGGACGAAGGAGCACGTTCATGGCCTCTGACGACAAGGTGATCATCGGGCTCAGCCACGGGCTGAACGACGCCGAGAGCGTCCTGATCAGCTACCTGATGGGCGTGGAGGCGCTGCGCAAGGGAAAGCAGGTCCTGCTCTGGCTCACCAAGGACGGGGTGCACGTCGCCACCGAGGGCTTCGCTGCCCGGGTGACCGTGCCGGACGCCCCCGTCGTCGCCGACCTGCACGAGGAGTACGTCAGCTCCGGCGGGCGGTTCTACGCCTGCCCGGTCTGCGTGAAGACCCGCGGGATCCAGGACGCGGTCCTGGTCACGGGCGCGGAGGTCAAGGGTGCACCCTCGGTGTACGAGTTCGCCGAGGGCGGCGCCCTGACGTTCAACTACTGAGCGACGGCGACCTGCGGGCGCGGGACGGGCTCGGGATGGCGCATACCAGTCCCGCGAGGCGGCCTCGGCGGGTCGTGCTCGGCCCGGAGCTCACCCTCGACTGCGTGGAGCAGGGCGACCGGACCGCGCTGCCGCTGGTCCTGCTGCCCGGGATGAGCGACTCGTGGTCGTCCTTCTCGCCGCTGCTGGCCGAGCTTCCTGGCGACCTGCACGTCCTGGCCGTGTCGCAGCGCGGGCACGGCGCGTCTAGTCGTCCGGGCAGCGGCTACCGCCCGTTCGACTACGCCCGCGACGTGGTGGCGCTGCTGGACGCGCTCGCCCTCGGGCGCGCCGTGCTGGTCGGTCACTCGTCCGGCAGCCTCACGGCCCGGCTCGTGGCGAGCGACCACCCGGACCGGGTGGCCGGACTGGTGCTGCTCGCCTCCCCCCTGACCCTGCGCGGGCACCCGGCAGCTGCCGAGCTCGCGGCGGCGCCGGAGCTGGCCGGCGACGCGGTGCCTGAGCAGTTCGTGCGCGCCTTCGTCCGGTCCACGGTGGGACCGTCCGTACCGGCCCGGTTCCTCGACGCCATGGTCTCGCAGAGCGCGGCCGTCCCGGCGCACGTCTGGCGGGACACCTTCCGCGGCTTGCTCGACCACGACGGCACCAACGGTCTCCGGCAGCTCCTGACGCCCACCCTGCTCGTCTGGGGCGACACCGACGAGATCGCCACCCGGGCGGACCAGGATGCGCTGCTCGACGGCGTCGGGACGTCCCGGCTCCTGGCGTACGAGGGTGTCGGTCACAGTCCGCACTGGGAGCAGCCCGCGCGACTCGGGGCCGACATCACGGCCTTCGTCCGCGGCCTCTCGTCCTGACGGGCCGGGGCGCCCACCGCCTCACCTCTTCTGCCGTCGGCTCCCGCCGTGCCAGTCCTCCTGCGCGCCCACCTGGTCGGCCGCCACTCCGAGCCCGGTCAGCTGGGGCAGCTCGCGCAGGCTGCGCTTGAGCTCGGCGAAGCCCGGGAACGCGGCCAGCCCCACGACGTGATCCCACAGTGCGACGGCGTCCTGCTCGGACGGCAGCCGGCTGATCACCGGTCCGAAGAAGGCGACGCCCGCCGGCGGCTGGAAGTGCAGGATCGGGGTGCCGACGTCCTTGCCGGTCAGGGACAGCGCCTCGTCGGTCTCGGCCTGGATCACGACGTCGTACGACGTGTCGTCGACAGCCACCGACAGGTCCGCGGGCAGGCCCGCGTGGGACAGCAACGCGGGTAGGGCCTCGCCGCGGTCCAGGAGCTCCGGCAGCGGGTCGGCGCGCGGCGGCTGCTCGAAGACGTAGTCGCCGCAGGCGGCGTAGAAGCGGTCGACCGCCTCCGGGCCGTGCAGCTCGCGGGCGCGGGCCGCGACCCTCAGCAGCCGCAGACCTGCGGTGTGCCCCGCCTCGTACTCCGCCGGGAAGTGCGCGTCGTAGTCGATGTGGCTGTTCAGCAGCCGCAGGGAGATGAAGCGCCACTCGACCTGGTAGTCCCGCTGCGCGGCGACCATCCGGACCCACTTGCTGGTCATCCAGGCGAACGGGCAGACGGGGTCGAACCAGAAGTGCAGGTCGGCATCGCTCACGCGCCTGCTCCCAGATCGTCGGCGCTCCACGGTGTGTCCATGCGGTGTCTCCTCGGCGTCAGGTGCGGGAGCGGGCTGGGTGGACGTCGACGCTCAGGACGACCAGCTCGGGGACATGCACGACGATCGGTCAGCTCCCTCGCGATGTCGGTCCGGCTCGTCGAGCCGGTGGGTCCCCCACCGTCCTGCCTGCCCGCTCACGGTCCGCGCAGACATCAGGGACGCGGCGGGCAGCACCGCCGGACGCAGCCGCAGCACGCTGTGGCGACTGGGCGTCGTCCTGGCCAGCGTGGTCCTCGGGCCGCGGTGTGGCTGCGCGACCCTGCGCGAGCAGCAGGCGGTCAGCCCCTCGCCGGACAGACGTGGGTGTACGCAGCGCTGCTCGTCGGGGCGCCCACCAGCTGCACCGGGCTAGCGTCTGCAGGGGAAGCAGGCCGGGGCACGGGGAGACGACATGACGCTGCAGGAGGCATTGGCGCTGGTCGCCGGGGAGCGGCTCGGCGTGCTGGTCACGCTGCGGCGCGACGGCCGGCCGCAGACCAGCAACGTCGTGTACGCCGTGACGGGGACGCAGATCCGGGTGTCGGTGACCGAGGTCCGGGCCAAGACGCGCAACCTGCGGCGCGACGCCCGCACGGTGCTGCACGTCAGCACCGCGGACGGCTCGGCGTGGGCCGCGCTGGAGGGGACGGCCGGCCTGTCCCCGGTCACCAGCACGCCCGGGGACGAGACCGGCCGGGCGCTGGCGGACCTGTACGTCGCGATCTCCGGCGGCGAGCACCCGGACTGGGCCGAGTACCACCGCGCGATGGTTCACGAACGCCGTCTGCTGCTGACGATCTCGGTGACGCACGGCTACGGCGGCGGTGCGGCCTGAGAGCAGCGCGGGACACCGGCAGCTGCCGGTCCGTAGGCGGTGCTCCCCCGCCGCGGCCGGAGGGGTGCCGCGGCTACCCGTCCTGCTCGACGCTGCGGGACAGCTCGACGAGTGCACGCAGGCAGTGGTCGCGCAACGGCTCCGGGAACCCCTGGGAGAGCCGGTAGTAGACGACCCGCCCGTCCTTGCGGGTGCTCACCAGGCCGGCGGTGCGCAGGACGCGCGGGGCGTAGCCGACGGAGTCCTCGGTCGACTCGAGCGCGAGGGCCAGGTCTCCGACGCAGAGCTCGTCGACGAGGTCCAGCGCGTAGAGGATCCGGGCCCGGGTGGGGTCGGCGAGCAGTCCCAGCAGGCCCGCGAGGCGACCCGCCTCGTCCTTGTCGATCAGTCGCGCCCGGGCCGCGGCGACGCGCTGCGGGTCGACCGGGTGGTCGTGCTCTGCCATGTGGGCCGTCCTTCCCCGGGAAGACTCTCCGTACAACCGTGCGGGCGCACGGGTGAAAGACGGCGGGGCGGGCAGGAGCGGGGCGACTGCCCCTCGGACCGGAGGCTGCGATGCAGGAGTACCTCGGCGCGTTGACCTTGCTGCTGCTCGCCGTGGCCGCGGTCGCCGGCCTGTACGCGGGCTCGTTGCTGTTCAGCGTGCACCGCGACCCGCTGCGGGCCGCGCCGTTCAGCGGCGGGCTGCTGCCGGCGGAGCACCCGCTCTCGCGCTTCCACGCGCGGTGGTACGCGATGACGCTCGTCTTCCTGGCCTTCGACCTCGAGATGCTGTTCATGTACCCGTGGGCGCTGGTCGTCGGGCAGGTGGGTGTCTCGGCAGTCGTCGAGATGTTCGGCTTCCTGACCCTCCTGCTCGTCGGCGTGGTCTACGCCTGGCGGGAAGGGGCGTTCCGATGGGCGTGAGCGAGCGGCTGTCCGCTGCCGCCGTGCGCCGTCCGCAGGTGCTGCTGGTCCCGGTGCCCGGCGCGGCACCGGTGCGCTGGGCGGCCGAGGACGCGCTCGACGCCCGTGGCTGGTCGGCGGCGGAGTCGCCGGCGGCAGCCGACCTCCTGCTGTGCTGCGGCGAGCCCGGCCAGCAGCTCGACGGACACGTGTCGGTGGCCTGGGACTCCCTGCCCGGCCCGCGGGCACGCGTGACGGCCGCCCGCCCGGAGCAGGTCGGACAGGCGCTGGACCGCGCCGTCTCGGCCCTCGGTGACCTGACCGCCCAGCGGCGCGACGCGCAGGAGCGCGCGACCCCGCGCCTGTCGGCGGCCGACCGCGCCGACGAGGGCGACGAGATGTCCGGCGGGATGGACATGGACGGCGACATGGACATGTCCGGTGGGATGGACCACTCCATGCCCATGGACAGCGGCATGGACATGTCTGGCGGCATGGACATGGACATGCCCGGCGGGATGGACCACTCCATGCACATGGGGATGGACATGGGGATGGATCTCCCTGGCGGGCTGGTCATGGCCGACCGGATGACTGACCGGGACGGCTTGCGCCTGGAGGGGCTGAACCTCTCGCTGGGGCCACTCCTGCCCGGCTGGCCCGCCGGGCTGCGCCTGGACGTCGGGATGTCCGGGGACGTCCTCACCCGGGTCGAGGTGCTGCGGCTGGACCCACGGGACGAGCCGTCCGTCCCGACGGCGCTGCGTGCCCTGGACGCGATCGCGGCGCTGCTCGCGGCCGCGGGGTGGTCCGACGGGGCGCTCCGCGCGCGCCGCGCCCGGGCGCAGGGCGGGACGGGTCCGGCGACCGTTGACCTGCTGCGTCGGCTCCGGCGGGCCCGGCTGCTGCGCTGGTCCCTGCGTCAGCTGCCCGCGCCGGGCGGAGGCGACCTGGTCGCGCACCTCGACCGGCTCCTGGCCTGCGCGAGCGGGTCCGCTGACCTCCCGGCAGCGGACGACGACCAGCTGGCCCGGGACCTGCTGGAGCTCGACCTCGGCACGGCAGCTCTGGTCGTGGCCGCCCACGGACCCCTGACTCGGGAGGTCGTACGTGCCTGACCTGCTGCTCGCGCCCCTCGCGCTCCTCCTGCTCGCCGGCCTCGCCGTCCTCTCGGTGGTGGCCGACCGGGCGCTTGTCGCCCGCGCTGCCGGACGTCTCTGGCGCGCAGGCGATCTCAGCCCCTGGCCCGACGTGGCCCGGCTGCTGGTCCAGCGCCGCCGCACGACCACCGCGCCCGACGCCCTGCTGTGGCGCACCGGCGGCGCCGGGCTGCTCGTCGCCGCGGCCCTGATGGTGGCCGTCGTCCCGCTGGGCAGCAGGGCGGTGGCAGACCTGCCCGTCGGCATCGTCTGGTTCAACGCCATGGACGTGCTGCTGTGGGCCTGCGTCTGGACGCTCGGCTGGGGGGCGGCCGGCGCGACGGCCCTGGTCGGCGGCTACCGCTACCTCGCCCAGGCCCTGGCGTACGAGCTGCCGCTCATGTTCGCGCTGACCGCGCCGGCTGTGGCCGCGGCCAGCCTGGACGTTCGGGAGGTCGTCGCGGCCCAGCACGACCGCTGGTACGTGGTCGAGATGCCCGTCGCCTTCGGCGTCTTCGTGCTCTGCGTCGCGGCGTTCTCGCTGTGGGGACCCTTCCGGGCGCCGGTCGGCGCGGACCTGGGTGGCGGCGCGTTCGCCGAGAGCTCGGGTGTCGACCGGCTGCTGCTGCTGGCCGGCCGGCACGCCCTCGTGGTCGCCGGCGCCGCGTTCTCGGTGCCGCTGTTCCTCGGAGGGGGCGCCGGTCCGCTGCTGCCCGAGTGGACCTGGCAGCTGGTCAAGACGCTCGCCGTGCTGGGGGTGCTCGTCGTCGTACGGCACCGACTGCCGGTGCTGCGACCGGAGCGGTTCGCCGAGGTCGGCTGGGTGCTGCTCGTCCCGCTCACCCTGCTTCAGGTGCTCGTGACCAGCCTCATCGTCCTGGCGCAGACCCCATGACCACCGCCGCCTTCGTCGTGCTGGCGCTGATCGCCGTGGTCTTCGGCTTCCTGGTCTTCCGGGTCGACTCGATGGCCCGGGCCACCTTCTCGCTCGCCGTCAGCTTCGTGGCAGTCGGCGGGGTGCTGCTGCTGCTTGACCTCGACTACCTCGGTCTGGTGGTCGTCGTGATGATGGTGATGGAGATGGCCATCATGGCCGTGTTCATGATCGCGTACATGATGAACCCGGCTGGGCTGATGCCGATGTCGATGTACCACGGCAAGCCGCAGGCCATGAGCATCGCGGTCGGCACGTTCGTGGTGCTGGCCGGCGGGGCGCTGCTCGTCGACTGGCCCGAGCGGCAGGGGACGCCGCCGGCAGACGTCACCGAGCAGGCCGGCCTCGGCATCATGGGCAGTCACATGCTGGTGATGATGGGCATCGGCGCCGTCATCCTGACCACCATCGTCGCGGCCCTGGTGCTCGCGACGGCCCGCGGCCGCTACGAGCGGCTGGGCGACGACCTGGCGGCCCGACCGTCCCGCGACCCGATCCCGGGCGGGGTCGGCCGATGAGCCTGGAGGCCCTGCTCGTCCTGGCCGCGGCACTGCTCTGCATCGGTCTGTACGGCGCGCTGTCCCAGCAGTCCATCGTCATGCTGATGATGGGGCTGGAGATGATGCTCAACGGCGTGATCGTTGCGGCGGCGGCGTTCTGGTACTACGTCGCACCGGCCCGGCCCGACGGGCAGGTGCTCGTGCTCGTCGTGGTGTCGGCCATGACCATCGAGATGGCGATGGGCTTCGCCGTGCAGACCGCGATCTTCCGGGCCGGTGAGGTCGAGCTGACCGACGAGGCCACGGAGCTGTCCGGATGAGCCTGCTCCTGCTCGTCGTGGTGCCGGCGCTGGTGGGCGTGCCGCTGGTGCTCGCCGGGCCCCGCGCCGACCGGGTCGCGCCGGCGCTGGCCGGCCTCACCGCGGCGGTGACCCTCGCCATCGCGCTCGTCCTCGGGCAGCAGGCGGAGCAGACCGTCCCGTTCCTGCTCGACCTGCCCTGGCGGCTGGCCGCCGACGGCCTGTCGCTGGCGCTCACCGTGACGGTCTGCGTCGTCACGACCAGCGTCCTGCTGGCCGTCCCGTCCCAGGTCGAGGCGCGGCGTGCCCGGCTGTGCGGAGTCCTGCTGCTGTTCCTGTCCGCCGTGCTGCTGACGCTGGCCGCCCGCGACCTGCTGGCGCTGCTCGTCGGGTGGGAGCTCATGGGCGCCGCGTCGTACGTCCTGATCGCGCACGACCTGCGGGACCGGCGCGCGGTCGGGTCGGCGACCACCGCCCTGCTGACCACCCGTGCCCTGGACGTGGGGCTGTACGCCGCCGCCGGCGCGGCGCTGGCCGGAGCCGGCACGCTGTCGCTGGACGAGCTGCCGGGCCTGACCGGCTGGCCGCTGCACCTCGCGGCGCTCGGCGTCCTGGCCGCCGCGCTCGGCAAGGCCGCGCAGCTGCCCGTCTCGTACTGGCTGTCCCGGGCGATGGACGGCCCGAGCCCGGTCAGCGCGCTGCTGCACAGCGCAGCGATGGTGGCGATGGGCGGCTACCTGCTCGTGCGGACCGCACCGCTGCTGGCCGCCAGCGGATGGGCCGACGACGCCGCCGCCTGGACCGGTGTGCTGACGTCGGTCGCGCTCGGCGTCGTCGCACTCGCGCAGACCGACCTCAAGCAGCTGCTGGCCGCCTCGACCGCGAGCCAGCTGGGTTTCGTGGTGCTGGCGGCGGGGGTCGGCGGGACCGCGGCCGGCGGGGCGCACCTCGTCGCGCACGCCGCCGTGAAGAGCCTGCTGTTCCTGGTGGCCGGGCTGTGGCTGCACGTGCTGGGGACCAAACAGCTCGACGGGCTGCGCGGCGCCGCTGTCCGCGCGCCGGTCGTCGGTGTGCTCGCGGCTGTCGGGCTGCTGTCGCTGGGCGGCCTGCCGCCCCTGGCGCTGTGGGGCAGCAAGGACGCCGTGCTCTCCGCCGCGCTCGAGCAGAGCCCCGCCCTGTACGCCGCCGGTCTGGCCGCGGCAGCGCTGTCGGCGGCCTACGCCGGACGGGCGCTGGCCGTGGTGCTGGCCGCGCCGCAGGGTCGGCCGCAGGTCGAGGTACGGTGGCCCGCCTGGGCGCCGCTGGTGCCGCTCGCGGCCGGCGCGGCCCTGCTCTCGCTGCTCACCCTCGGCGTCACCGGGGACCGGTTCGAGCGGCTGATCGGTGCTGACCTGCCGCCCGTCGAGCCGGTCGGGCTGGTCCTGTCCGGCGTGCTCGCCGTCGCGGTGCTGGTCCTGATGTGGCTGCGGGGAGAGGCCGTTGCGGCCGCTCTTCCGGCTGCTGCCCGGAGCTGGTGGCACCTGGAAGCGGTCGCGCACGCCACCGCCGTCCGTCCGGTGCTGGCGCTGGCGCGGGCGCTCGCGCACGTCGACGACCGGGTGGTCGACGCCGCGGTCGAGGGAGCCGCAGCCGCCACCGTGCGCACGGCTCGGGCATCAGGGCGGTTCGACCTCGGCGGGGTCGACGGGCTCGTCACCGCCGTCGGCGACACCACCCGGCGGCTCGGCGGGCTGGCCCGTCGCCCGCAGACCGGCCAGCTGCACCAGTACTACGGCCAGGCCGCTGCGCTGCTGGTCGCCGCCACCGTGCTCCTGCTGATCGTGAGGTGACCGTGCTCGACCTGCTGGTGTTCCTGCCGCTCGTGGCTGCGATCGTCGTGGCCGCGCTGCCGCGGCTGCCCGACCGGGCTGCGCTGGGCGTCCTCGTCGGCGTGACCGGCGTGGAGCTGCTGCTGGCCCTCGGGCTGTGGATCGGCTACGAGCCGGGCGGCGGGGTCACCGGCGACATCGCCTACGAGCGGACGCTGCGCTGGATCCCGACGGTCGACAGCGGCTACCACGTGGGCGTCGACGGCCTGTCGTTGCCGCTGCTGCTGCTCACGGCGGCCATCTTCTTCTGCTGCGCGCTCTACGCCTGGCGCGAGCAGCTGCGGCCGCGGACGTTCGCCGCGCTGCTGCTGTTCCTCGAGACCACCTGCCTGGGCGTGTTCGCCAGCCTCGACCTCATCCTGTTCTTCGTCTTCTTCGACCTGTCGATAGTCGGGATGTACTTCCTCATCGCCGGCTGGGGGCACGGGCAGGCCGCCCGCTCCGCGCTGAAGTTCTTCCTCTATACCTTCCTCGGCAGCCTGGCGCTGCTGGTGGGCTTCTTGGCGCTGTTCGCCGGCGCCGACCCGCACACCTTCGACATGGTAAAGCTCGCGCAGGATCCACCCCTG
This sequence comes from Mycobacteriales bacterium, assembly GCA_046594005.1. Classification (GTDB taxonomy): domain Bacteria; phylum Actinomycetota; class Actinomycetes; order Mycobacteriales; family SCTD01; genus SCTD01. The sequence goes on along the minus strand of JBKJQM010000480.1, from coordinate 2,769 downwards.
CAGGGCCGGCCGCTCGCCGGCGGCCTGGCGCTGCTGGCGGTCGGCATCGGCCTGGCGGTCAAGACCCCCACGGTCCCCTTCCACACCTGGCTGCCGCCCGCGCACACCGACGCCCCCGCCGTCGGCTCGGCGATCCTGGCCGGCGTCCTGCTGAAGATGGGCACGTACGGCTTCGTGCGCATCGCGCTGCCGATGCTGCCGGAGGCCTGGCGCACCTGGGCCGTCGTCGCCGTCGTCGTCGGCGCGGTCGGCATCCTGTACGGCGCGCTGGTCGCGCTCGCGCAGACCGACCTCAAGCGGATGATCGCCTACACCTCCGTCGCGCACATGGGCTACGTGCTGCTCGCCGTCGGCGCCGCGGGCATGCTCGGCGGCACCGACGCGGAGGCGCGCACCGTGGCGGTCACCGGCGCGGTGACGCAGATGGTCAGCCACGGCTTCATCACCGCCGCGCTGTTCCTGCTCGCCGGGGTGCTGCAGGACCGCTCGCAGAGCTACGACCTCGACGCCTACGGGGGGCTCTCCTCGACGGCGCCGCGCTTCTCGGCGCTGTTCGGGGTGGCCGCCTTCGCCAGTCTCGGACTGCCTGGCTTCACCGGCTTCCTCGCCGAGTTCCAGGTGCTCGCCGGCTCGCTCGGCTCGGCTCCGGTCGGGGTCGTCGTCGCGCTGCTCGGCCTGCTGGTGACCGCCGGGCTGTTCCTGTGGGCGATCAGCCGGCTGCTGCTCGGCGAGCCCGGCCGGCTGACCGCCCGCGTCACCGACCTGCGCCCCAGCGAGCTGGCCGGCATCGTCCCGCTGCTCGCCCTGGCCCTGCTGCTCGGCGTGCTGCCGCGACCGATGCTGACCATCATCGAACCGGCGGCGGCCGCCGTCGTCGAGCTCGTGGGCCGGTGAGCCGACTGTGAACGAGTCGCCCGGCGCGCTGCTGCCGGAGCTCGTCCTGCTGCTCGGCGCCGCCGGCGTCCTGCTGCTCGGGAGCTTCCTGCCCCGGCGCCGGCAGTGGGTGGCGAGGCTGGTCACGGCCGGGCTGCTCCTGACCTCCGCGGTCCTGGCCGCGGTCGCGCTGGCGGGCCCCGACCGGTTCGTCTACGACGACACCTTCGCCGTCGACGCCCTCACCGCCACCGCACGGCTGGTCACCTCGCTCGCCGGCCTGCTCGTGCTCGGCATCCTGTCCGAGGACGTGCACGGCGACCGCCGCGAGAGCGAGCACTACGTCCTGCTGCTGCTCTCGGTGCTCGGTGCCTGCGTGCTCGCCGCTGCCTCCGACCTGATCGTGCTGGCCGTCGCCTACCTGCTCGCCAGCGTCCCGCTGTACGCGCTGGCGGGCGCCGCCCGCGACCGGCGCGGCACCGAGGCCGCCCTGAAGGCCTACCTGCTCGGGGCGTTCCTCGGCATCGTCATGCTGCTCGGGATCACGCTGCTGTTCGGTGCGGCCGGCGGCACCGGCTACGGGCTGCTGACCGGGATGGACGCCAAGCAGCAGCCGGTCGTCGCCCTGGGCCTGGTCTCGCTGCTCGCCGGGCTGGCGTTCAAGGGCGGCTTCGTCCCCGGGCACTTCTGGGTCCCCGACGCCGCCGAGGGCTCGCGGGCCGGCGCAGCGGCCCTGCTCACCACCGTGCCCAAGGTCGGCGGGCTGCTGGCCGCCTACCGCGTGCTCGACGCCGTGCCGGTCGACGTCGTCGACTGGCCGCTGCTGGTGGCCCTGCTCGCGGCGCTGACGATGACGCTGGGCAACCTCGCGGCGTTCACGCAGGACGCGCCGCGCCGGCTGCTCGGCTGGTCGACGGTCAGCCAGGCCGGCTACCTGCTCATGGCGGTGGCCGTCGCCGGCCGCAGCGACCTCGCGCTCCCCTCTCTCGCGCTCTACCTGGCGGCGTACGCGGTCACCAACCTCGGCGCCTTCGCCGTCACGGCGGCGCTGCCCCAGGCCGACCGGCTCGTCCACTACCGCAACCTGGCTGCCGGTCGACCGGTGCTGGCCCTGTCGCTGCTGGTGCTGCTGCTCGGACTGGTCGGCACCCCGCCGACCGCCGTGTTCGTCGGCAAGCTGACCGTCTTCGGCGCCGCCCTCGACGGCGGGTTCGGGTGGCTGGTCGCGGTGGCCGCCGTCAACACGGTGGCCAGCTTGTTCTACTACCTGCGCTGGCTGGCGCCGGTGTTCACCCGGGAGGGCGCCGCGCAGGCCGCACCCCCGGAGGTGCGCCCGATCGCCGCAGCGACCGCGGTCACGGCAGCCGTCGCCTCGGTGCTGCTGGGCCTGGCCAGCGGCGCGGTCCTGGCGCTGGCCGGCTGACGGTCTGGCTGCCCTGCCCGGCACGGCCGACCTCGAGGTCGACGAGCACGACGCCCACGCCGACCTGCTGCGCGAGGCCGTCGACGGTCAGACCGGCGAGTAGCCGGGCGCCTCGGTGAGCGCGTCGGTCAGCAGGGCGACCAGCGCCTCGAGCTGCACGTCGACCGACGAGGTCTCCTCGTCCGACCCGTCCAAGGCCCGGGCCGCCAGGCCCGCCTTGTCGTCGATGAGCTCGGCGATCCGGGCGTCGATGGTCTGAGCGGCGATGATCCGCCAGGCGGTGACCGGCTGGTCCTGCCCGATCCGGTGCACGCGGTCGATGGCCTGCGTCTGCTCCGCGGCGGTCCAGGACAGCTCGGCCAGCACGACGTTGGAGCCGATCTGCAGGTTGAGCCCGACACTGGCTGCGGTCAGCGAGCAGACGGCGACGGCGACGTCCGGGTCGTTGACGAAGGCGTCGATGGCCGCCTGCC
>JBKJQM010000427.1:0-8435 GCA_046594005.1 Mycobacteriales bacterium | reverse complement strand
CCGCGGACCCGGCGCAGGAACAGGTCGAACTGCGGCCACTTCTCCGGGTCGCCGAGCACCTCCCACACCTGCGCCGGGGTGGCGCGGGTGTGCACGCGGTGGGCGAGCCTCACGACGCCGACGTCGTCAGACCGAGCCGTGACCAGACCTCGCGCGTCGCCGTCGAGCGGTTGAGGGTGATGAAGTGCAGTCCCGGGGCGCCCTCGGCGAGCAGCCGGTCGCACATCTCGGTCGCCGCCGCGACGCCCACCTCGCGGACCGCTTCCGGGTCGTCCTCCACGGCGCGCAGCGCGGCCTCGAAGTCGGCCGGGAACTCCGAGCCCATCAGCTGGGTCATCCGCACGATCTGCGTGAGGTTGGTGACCGGCATGACGCCCGGGATGATCGGGACCTCGCACCCGGTGGCGGCCACCGCGTCGCGCATGCGCAGGTAGTCCTCGACGCGGAAGAACATCTGCGTGATGGCGAAGTCGGCGCCGGCCCGGCACTTGTCGACGAACCGGGCGACGTCGCTGTCGAAGTCCGACGACCGCGGGTGCTTCTCCGGGAAGGCCGCCACGCCGACGCAGAAGTCACCGGACGCCTTGATGAGCTGCACCAGCTCGTCGGCGTGCTCGACGCCCTCGGCGTGCTTCACCCAGTCGGCCTGCGGGTCGCCGCCCGGGGGGTCGCCGCGCAGCGCGAGGACGTTGGCGACGCCGGCCGCGGCGAAGTGCCCGACGATGCGCCGCAGCTCGGCGACGGAGTGGTCGACGGCGGTCAGGTGGGCCAGCGGCTCGAGCGTGGTCTCGGTCGCGATGCGCTCGGTCATCCGGATGGTGCCGTCGCGGTTCGAGCCGCCCGCGCCGTAGGTCACGGAGACGAAGTCCGGGTGCAACGGCTCGAGCTGGCGCAGCGCCTGCCACAGCTGGCGCTCGCCCTCCTCGGTCTTGGCGGGGAAGAACTCGAACGAGAACAGCCGTTCGCCGGTCGCGAGCATGTCCTTGATCTTCCGGCTGGCCACGGCCCCAGGCTATCGGGGAGGAGACGCTGCGGCGCGTCAGCCCGTACCCTGCGGGGCCATGAGCACTGACCCGCTCGACCGGGCCGACCTGCGCCAGCGCGTCCAGAAGTCGCTGGACGCGTTCGTCGCCGCGCAGCTGCCCGCTCTCGACAGCATCAGCGAGGAGCTCGGGCCCCTCACCGACGCGCTGACCGAGCTGATCTCCGGCGGCAAGCGGCTGCGGCCGGCGTTCTGCTTCTGGGGCTACCGCGGCGCCGGCGGCACCGACGCCGAGGAGGTCGTCACGGCCGCCGCCGCGCTCGAGCTGTTCCAGGCCTGCGCGCTCATCCACGACGACGTCATGGACGGCAGCGACACGCGTCGCGGCAAGCCGGCGGTCCACCGCCGCTTCGCCAGCCTGCACCGCACCGAGTCCTGGGTCGGCGACCCCGAGGCGTTCGGGATGGGCGCAGCGGTCCTGCTCGGCGACCTGTGCCTGTCGTGGTCGGACGAGATGCTGACGACCTGCGGGCTGCCCGCGGACCGGCTCGTCGCGGGGCACCGCGTCTACGCGGAGATGCGCACCGAGCTCATGGGCGGGCAGTACCTCGACCTGCTCGAGCAGGCCCGCGGAGGCGGCTCGGTGGAGCGCGCCCTGCGGGTGGCGCGCTACAAGAGCGCGAAGTACACGATCGAGAAGCCGTTGCACCTCGGCGCCGTCCTCGCCGGCGCCGAGCAGGACGTCCTCGACGGCTACTCCGGCTACGGGCTCCCCCTCGGCGAGGCGTTCCAGCTGCGCGACGACGTGCTCGGCGTCTTCGGCGACCCCGAGGTGACCGGCAAGCCCGCCGGTGACGACCTGCGTGAGGGCAAGCGCACTGCGCTGGTCGCCATGGCCCTCGAGACCGCGGACACAGCGCAGGCGGCGGTCGTACGACGCCACCTCGGCGACCCGCACCTGTCGGCCGACGGCGTGGCCGCTCTGCGGACGGTGCTGGAGGAGACGCGCGCGCTGTCGCGGGTCGAGGCCCTGATCGACGAGCTCATGGGCGATGCGCTCGCCGCGCTCGAGGCCGCACCGCTCGACGACGAGGCGCGCGGCGTGCTCAGGCAGCTGGCCACCGCGGTGACCTGCCGGACGGTGTAGCCGGACGTAGCCTGGGGGTGTGACGACCGTCCCCCTGCTGGCCAACAACGACCCGTGCTGGTGCGGCAGCGGGCGCAAGTACAAGCGCTGCCACCGCCTGGCCGACCTCGACCCGGAGCGCGTGGCCCGCGAGAGCGCCGCGCGCGAGGCCACCGAGCTGGCCGCAGCGATGCTCGTGCGTCCGGGTGTGCAGTCCCCCCGACGCGAGGTGCCGGCCCACATCCCGCGCCCCGACTACGCGCTCGACAAGCACGGCCGCCCCAAGCACCGGGACTCCGGGCGCCCCAAGGACGCGGAGACCATCGCGAAGATGCGGGTGGCCTGCACGGCGGCCGCCGAGATCCTGCAGACCATCGGCGAGGCCGTGCGCCCCGGCGTCACGACCGACGAGCTCGACGCGATCGCGCACGAGGAGTGCATCCGGCGGGGCGGCTACCCGTCACCGCTCGGCTACGGCGGGTCGGCCGGACCGTTCCCGAAGTCGCTGTGCACCAGCGTCAACGAGGTCATCTGCCACGGCATCCCGGACTCCACCGTCCTGAAGGACGGCGACATCGTGAACTGCGACGTCACCATCTACCTCGACGGCGTGCACGGCGACACCAACGCGACCTTCCTCGTCGGCGAGGTCGACGAGGAGTCGCGCCGGCTCGTCGACGTCACCCGGGAGTGCCTCGACCTCGGCATCGCCGCGGTACGCCCCGGTGGGCGGATCCGGGACATCGGCAAGGCAATCCAGTCCCACGCCGAGGCCAACGGCTACGGCGTGATCCGCGCCTTCGTCGGGCACGGCGTCGGTCGCAGCTTCCACAGCGACCCGCAGGTCTTCCACTACGACAACCCGGCGGCGCGCGCCGAGATCCTGCCCGGGATGACGTTCACCATCGAGCCGATGATCTCGGTGGGTGACTGGCACCACGAGATGTGGGAGGACGGCTGGACGGCCGTCACGGCCGACCGGTCCCGGACGGCGCAGTTCGAGCACACGCTTCTCGTGACCGACGACGGCGTCGAGGTCCTCACCGTCGTGTGACCGCTGCGGGCGTCCGGGTCGCTGCGCGCCTGTCGCTGCGCTCCTCTACGGCGCTTTCGCGACCCGCACGCCCTCCGCTCCTTCAGGTGCCACCCCGACCCGCGCCTCCGCCTCCGTCCCCCGCAGCGCGGGCTGAGGAGACCGGGACTGCTCGGCGGCGCGACTTCTTGCTCAACGGCCGGTCAGGCTCGCTTCCCGCGGCGTGTGGTCGCTGGGAGCGGGCTTCGAGCCCGAAAAGCGACCACTGGCCGCGGGAAGCAGTCTCAGCGCGACTCTGAGCTCAACGGCGGACTTACGCGCGCCACTCGCTGGGGCGGTCGGGGTCGGCCTTGGCCAACGCCTCCTTGATGCCCTCGGTGCCTGCTGCCAGGCCGTAGACCGGGGTGCCGGGCTGCTGGCGCCAGGAGTCGGCGAGGTGGCCGGCGTCGACGCCGTCGAAGCCGAGCTCGTCGAGCAGGGCGATCACGACGTCCTTGGCCTCCGGGTCGTCGCCGGCAACGGGCAGCGCGCGCCGGTCCGGGTCACCCGCGGGGCGGCCCTCGGTGAGCAGGTGCGCGGCGTAGATGCCGTTGAACGCCTTGACCACCGGCCGGCCCAGCTGCTCGGCGGCCCACTCGCTCTCGGTGAGCCGGTCCTCGATGTCGTTGATCCGGCCGTCGCGCTGCTGCGGGTAGTAGTTGCCGGTGTCGACGACCACCGCGCCGTCGGCGGCACCGTCGAGCACGCCGGCCGGCAGGTCCGGGACGTTCTTCTGCGGGACCGTCACGATGACGACCTCGGCGCCCTCGGCCGCCTGCTCCACGGGGACGGCGCGCGCGCCGGTCTCGGCAGCGAGGTCGGCGAGCGTCTCCGGCCCGCGCGAGTTGGCCACGGAGACCTCGTGACCCAGCGCCGAGAGGCGCCGGGTGAGGTTGCCGCCGATGTTGCCTGCGCCGATGATGCCGATCTTCATGGGGTGCTCCGGGGGCCAGGGGTGGATGCACCGGCGACAACCAGAGCGCCCCTCCCGGTAGTCCCGCGGCGACGCAGGACGGCGACCGCTGCGAGCAGCAGCAGGCCGGCGACCGCGGGCAGCGCGGCCCCGCCGGTGGCGGGCAGCCTGCCACCGCCCGGCCTCGGGGCAGCCGGGGCGGGCGGGCCGACGGCGCGCACCCGCTGCGTGAAGGCGACGACGTGGACCCAGGAGCCGCGGTCCATGTAGGGCATCGTCAGCGACGGGCCGATCACGCCCGTGAGCGAGTCGATCGCGCGGCGCTCGTGCGGCGCGCGCCACCCGGCCGGATCGGCGCCGTACTGCGCCGTCACCGAGGCCACGGCGGCGTCCAGGGCGCGCAGCATGGCGGCGCCCGGCGTCCGCCCGCCGAGGTAGTCGCGGGACGGCGTCAGCGAGCTGCGCGACGGCGACAGGACACGCAGCACGAGGTTGTCCGCCGGGGACGCGTCGTAGACGTGGCTCCCCACGGCGTCGCTCTCCAGCACCACCGCCTTCGGCAGAGAGCGCAGCACCTCGTCGCGCAGGGCGTCCATGTAGCGCACCCACAGCGTCTTGGCCGGGCCGTCGGTCACCGTCTCGTCGGTGTACTCCCCCGGCGACGTGCCCGCACGGGGGCCGTACGTCGTGCCGTCCCAGGCACGCAGCAACGACAGGGCCGTCCGCTGCGTCGGCGTGCTCCCGGCCAGGGCCGTGAGGAGCGGCTTGAACTCGGGCACCCGCTCGTCGAGGGTGCCGAGGCGGTACTCCGTCGCCCGCAGCCCCTCGGGCGTGAGCCGGGGCTGCGTCGCCAGCAGGCCCTGGATGACCTGGATGCGGTTCGCCTTACCCGCGCTGCGGCTGCTCGCCGGCTCCAGGAACTCGTCGATCCAGCCGGTCGCGGGCTTGTTGTTCCAGTTGGCGACGTAGCCCACGGCCGGGTCGACGGTGTGCGGCATCTGGTCGAACGGCACGACGCCGCGGGTGTCGTGCTCGCCCGTGCCCGGCGCCGGGAAGCGGCTGTCCCAGCTGGTCGACCGCCTCGGGAACCGGCCCGGGTGCCAGAAGGCGATGTGGCCGTCGGCGTCGGCGTAGACGGTGTTCTCGTTCCAGCTCACCTGCCGCATGCCCTGCTCGAACTCGGCGAGGTCGTCGGCGCGGTTCCACTGCAGGATGCCGTTCACCGTCTCGAGCTCGCGGCGGTACATCGCGTACTGCACGCTGCGCGCCTTCGTGCCGTCGGCCGAGGTCGCGACGATCGGTCCGTGCACGGTCCGGCAGATCTCGACCGTCTCCGTGAACACGGGCGGCCCGGCCGGCACCCCCTGCGGGGCCTGGCGGTACGGGATCACCTCGGAGCGGCAGTCCGCCGGCTTCCAGGTCCCCTTGTGCAGGTACTCCAGCCGCCCACCGGTGCGGCGGATCGTCTCGATGAAGCTGTCGATCGTCTTGCTGTTGCCGGTCGTCAGGCCCCAGGCGACGCGCTTGCCGTAGCCGATGCCGACCGTGGGCAGACCGGGCACCGTCGACCCGCGGGCGTCGTAGCCGCCGCCGTGGACCTCGACCTCCCACAGCCGGGTCGGGTAGGAGTAGCCGAGCTGCGGGCCGCTGACGAGCATCGCGGCGCCGGTGGACGTGCGCTCCGGCGCGACGGCGAAGGCGTACGACCCCCCGCGCAGGCCCTTGCCCCACGCGACGAGAGAGGCGGCGGCCCGGGCGACGGAGGCCTGCACCAGCGGCGGGAGCCCGACCCCGGTGGGCGCCTCGGGAGTGGGGTAGGCGCCCGTCCCCGGCCCGGTAGCCAGCTCCTTCGGCAGCGCGAGGGCGTACGCCGCGCTCCTGCGCAGCACCGCGGCCCGCTGCGACGCGGGCACCACGGCGTTGTCGAAGCGGCCCTCCGCGGTGGGGACCGTGACGGTGGCCTTCTCGTCGGACTGCCAGCGCAGGTCGGTGAACGCGCCGAGGCCCGCGAGCCCGCCGAGGGTGCGCAGCGTCTCGACCTCGCGGAACTCGTCTCCTCCTGCGGCAGCGACCGTCCGGGTGAGCAGGACGCCGCCGGCGAGCGAGTCCGTCACCGTCCAGGGCGCCGGCAGCGTGGACAGCAGCGCGTACTCGGCGGGCAGGTCGGCCGGCGTCGTCCGCACGTGCGAGATCCAGGCGTCGATGCCGGCGGCGTAGCCGGTCAGCGCGTCCTTGGAGGCCTGCGGGAGCGCGGCGAACATCGCGTCGTAGTCGGCCTGCGAGTAGGTCAGCGTCCGCTGCTGCACGTCGACCGGCACGCCGCCCGACCCGACCAGCTCGGCGTAGGTGCCGCGGCCGAGGCGACGGACCGCGTCGGCGAGGAACAGCCGCTGCTGGCCGGCGGCGTAGCCAGCGCCGTACCAGACGTCGTAGCCCGTGTCGCCGTAGACCTGCTTCACGCCCTTGTCGTCCTCGTAGATGCGTACGCCCGGCTTCGGCTCCTCAGGCGTGCCCACCGGGGCCTTGAAGCGGCCGTCCTTGTAGTCGCCGTCCCAGAACATCTCGCGCTGGTCGTCGACGTGCTCGCCGTACGCCCCGGGGTCGCCGCTGGCCATCCCCGCTGCCTGACCGGCGACGGAGATGAAGCCGCTGTTGCCCGGGGGCAGAGCGGTCCCGACGGTCATCGGCTGCACCGGCGGGACATCCGCGGCGAGGGCGGGCGCGGCGGTCACGCCGACGAGGCCGAGGACCAGGACCATCGGAAGTGCGGACCTGCGCAGGTGCATCACCTGTGCATCTTCGCCGACGCGCGGCGTCCTCCTGCCGCACCTACGATCAGCCGGTGAAGACCGTCTCCGGAAAGACCGACCGCGTCGTGATCGTCGGAGCCGGGCTCGCCGGTCTGTCGGCCGCCCTCCGGCTCGCTGGGGCGGGCCGCGAGGTGACGGTCCTGGAGCGCGAGGACGTGCCGGGCGGCCGCAACGGCCTGCTCGAGGTGGCCTCCCCCGGCGGCGGCACGTACCGCTTCGACACCGGCCCCACGGTCCTGACGATGCCGGACCTCATCGCGGACGCGCTCGACTGCGTCGGCGAGAAGCTCGAGGACTGGCTGGAGCTCACGCCGGTCGACCCGCTCTACCGGGCGTACTACCCCGACGGCTCCACCCTGGACGTGAAGGCCGACCCGCAGGCGATGGCGGACGAGGTCGAACGGGTCTGCGGTCCGGCCGAGGCCAAGGGCTACCTGGAGTACGTCGACTTCGTCTCCAAGCTCTACCGCTACGAGATGAAGGACTTCATCGACCGCAACATCGACTCGCCGCTCGACCTGCTGACGCCGAACCTCGCGCGCCTGGTCGCGATCGGCGGCTTCACCCGGCTCGCACCGAAGGTCGAGCAGTACCTCAAGGACCCGCGCACGCAGCGGGTGCTGTCGTTCCAGTCGATGTACGCCGGGCTGTCGCCGTACGACGCCCTCGCCATCTACGCGGTCATCGCCTACATGGACTCGGTCGCCGGGGTGTTCTTCCCGAAGGGCGGCATGCACGCGGTCCCCCGCGCGCTGGCCGGCGCGGCGGAGAAGCACGGCGTCCAGTTCTCCTACGACACGACCGTCACCCGCGTGCTGGTCGAGCACGGGCGCGCGGTCGGCGTGGAGACCTCGGACGGGGAGCGCATCCCGGCCGACGTCGTGATCCTCAACCCCGACCTGCCGATGGCCTACCGCGAGCTGCTCCCGCCCGAGGCGACGCCGCGACGGGTGAAGTCGCTGGCGTACTCCCCGTCCTGCTTCCTGCTGCTGGCCGGCTCGACGCAGGCCTACACGAAGACCGCCCACCACAACATCCACTTCGGGCGGTCCTGGCGCGGGGTCTTCGACGAGCTGATCGACAAGAAGCAGCTCATGAGCGACCCGTCGATCCTGGTCACCGAGCCCACGCACAGCGACCCGACGCTCGCGCCCGACGGCAAGCACATCTACTACGTGCTGCTGCCGACGCCGAACACCTCAGCCGGCATCGACTGGGACGTCGTGGGGCCGCGCTACCGCGACGAGGCGGTCGCCCGGCTCGAGGCCATGGGCTACGTCGGCTTCGGGGACGCCATCGAGGTCGAGGACGTCACGACGCCCGCCGACTGGCAGCGCCGCGGGATGGAGCAGGGCGCGCCCTTCGCCGCCGCCCACTCGTTCCTGCAGACCGGACCCTTCCGGCCCAGCAACCTGGCGCCGAAAGTCGACGGGGTCGTCTTCGCCGGCTCCGGCACCCAGCGGGGCGTCGGCGTGCCGATGGTGCTGATCTCCGGGCGGCTCGCGGCCGACCGGATCCTGGGCAAGGACAAG
>JBKJQM010000411.1:0-9525 GCA_046594005.1 Mycobacteriales bacterium | reverse complement strand
GCGCCCTGCGCCGAGGAGGTGCCGCAGCTCGTGGCCCTGAAGCAGAAGGCCGGCGACCGCCTCGGGCTCGTGGGGGTGCTCAACACCGACACGCGTCAGCACGGGCTCGCGTTCTCCCAGGACTTCGGCATCCGCTACCCGAGCCTGGTCGACGACGACGGCGCCGTCCTGCGCGCGTTCCCGCCCGGTCCGCCGGTGACGCTGTTCCTCGACGCTGCCGGCACCGTCCGGCACACCCGCAGCGGAGCCTTCACGAGCTCCGCCGAGCTCGAGCAGCTGGTCCAGCAGTACCTCGGCGTACGCCTGTGACGGTCCCGGACTGGCTGGCCCCGCTCGCCGAGGCGCTGCCCGGGGTCACCGGCGAGCAGCTCAGCCGCTTCCTGCCGCCCGACTCCGGTGGCCGCCACTCCGCCGTCCTCGTGCTATTCGGCGAGGGAGCCGCCGGCCCGGACGTCCTGCTCATCGAGCGCGCCCACACCATGCGCAAGCATGCGGGTCAGCCCGCCTTCCCCGGCGGCGCCCTCGACCCGGAGGACGGCGACCCGGCCGGCCACGGACCCGTCCGCGCCGCACTGCGCGAGGCGGGCGAGGAGACCGGGCTCGACGCGTCCAGCGTCGAGGTCCTCGGCGTGCTGCCGGCACTCTGGCTGCCGCCGTCCGGCTTCGTCGTCCACCCCGTCATCGCCTGGTGGCGGGACCCCCACCACGTCGACGTCGTCGACGTGGACGAGGTCGCCACCGTGGTGCGCGTCCCCGTCGCCGCCCTCGTGGACCCGGTGAACCGCGTCAAGGTCACCCACCCGAGCGGCTGGGTCGGGCCGGCGTTCGAGGTGGCCGACCTGCTCGTGTGGGGGTTCACCGCCGGGCTGCTCGACAAGCTCCTCGCGCTGGGTGGTTGGGCGGTCCCGTGGGACACCGGACGCTCGCGCACCCTCGACGAGGAGACCGTCCGCCTGGCCCGGCGCGGCGCCACCTTCCCCTCCGGCCTGCCGGACGCCCCGTCCGGAACCTCCTCCGAACCCCTGGAGCTCACGTGACCCGCTCTCCCGCCCTGCTGGTGCTCGCCCTGCTCGGGGCCGGCGCCCTCGCCGCCTGCGGTGGGGGCGGCGACGGTGGGAGCAGCGCCGGCTCGGCCGTCGCCGCGAACGGACCGGCCGACAAGCAGGCGGTGACCGTGGTCGGCACCAACGCCCTGGAGTTCGAGCCGTCGACGATCACCGCCAAGACGGGCAGCCTGACCATCACCCTCGGCAACAAGGGCGGCACGCCGCACAACCTGGTGTTCGAGGACACCGCGCTGGCCGCGATCGACACCGTCGGCGACGGCCAGGAGAAGTCGGCCACCTACACGTTCACCTCCGGCGGGACGTACGCCTTCGTCTGCACGTTCCACCCGGGGATGAAGGGGACTCTCACCGTCTCCTGAGGGTCGGCTCGACCGGCGTCGATGGCCACCCGGGCATGAAGGGCAGCCTCACCGTCTCCTGACGGCCTCGGCCGCCGCACGCCGTCGGGCCCCATCGCCTACGGTTCTACGGTGCCCGGCAACGCGCTCGACCTCGTGCTCGTCGTGGCGGCGCTGCTGTTCGCCGTGTCGGGCTACCGGCAGGGCTTCGTCGTCGGCGTGCTGTCCTTCATCGGGTTCCTCGGCGGTGGCGTGCTCGGCGCCAAGATCGCTCCCGGTGTGGCGGCGTGGGAGCCGCTGGCCGACTTCCCGCGCGCGGTCGTCGGACTGGTCGTGGTCTTCGCGGCGGCGAGCATGGGGCAGATCCTCGCGACGGTCGTCGGCGGCGCGGTCCGCCAGCGGATCACCTACCGGTCGGCCCGGCAGGTGGACGCGTTCGGCGGCGCGGTCGTCAGCGTCCTCAGCCTGCTGCTCGTCGCCTGGCTCGTCGGCCGGGCCGTGGCCTCCTCGTCGTACCCGGCGCTCGCCTCGCAGGTCCGCCGCTCGGTCGTGATCCACACGGTCGACGGGCTGGTGCCCCCCGCTGGGGAGCGCTTCTTTGCCGGCTTCCGGGACCTCATCGACGAGCGCGGCTTCCCCGAGGTCTTCGACGGGCTGGAGGCGAGCGACCCTGGCAACGTGGAGGCGCCGCGAGGCTCGCTGGCGAAAAGCCCCGTCGTGCAGCGGGTGCGCCCGAGCGTCGTGAAGATCACCGGCGAGGCCCGGTCCTGCCGCAAGAAGATCGAGGGCACCGGCTTCGTCTACGCGACGGACCGCGTCATGACCAACGCCCACGTGGTGGCCGGCGTCGCCGAGCCCCAGATCGAGATCGACGGCAAGGAGCGCGAGGCCACGGTGGTGCTGTTCGACCCGGGCCGTGACCTGGCCGTGCTCGCGGTGAAGGGGCTCGGCCGGCCCGCCCTCGCGATCGCACCGGCCGCGGCTGAGTCCGGCGACGACGGGATCGTGCTCGGCTACCCGAAGGACGGCCCGTTCCAGGCCGACGCGGCCCGGGTGATCCGCACCCAGTCGGCCCGCGGCGACGACATCTACGGCGAGCGCACCGTCGTCCGGGAGGTGTACTCGATCAAGAGCCTGGTCCAGCCCGGCAACTCCGGCGGGCCGCTGATCGACCCGCAGGGCCGCGTGCTCGGCGTCATCTTCGCCGCGGCGGCCGACGACCAGTCCGTCGGCTACGCGCTGACCTGGAAGGAAGCAGCGTCGTCCGCACAGGCGGGGGCGGCGCGCTCGACACGCGTCAGCACCCGCACCTGCGACTAGGGAGCGGGTGCTTGCAGTACGCTTGCTGTAGTTAGCACCCTTGTCACCACCCGAGGAGGTGCCGTGTCCCGCACCCGACTGCGCGTCGTCCGGCGCATCTGCGCCGACCCCACGAGCACCGCGCTGCTCCTGGCCGGTCCGACAGCCCTGGAGCTGTGGCCCGGCGTGCGCCGCCTCGGCGAGGTCGGTGGCCGGGCGCTGGTCGAGGCCGAGCTGGACGTGGCCCGCTACGAGAGCGAGCGCGTCCCGACCGCCGCGTCCGTGACGGCCCGCCCGCCCCGGCGGACGCCGACGGCCTTCGTCACCCGCTTCGGCTGGACCGGCCCCGGGCTGCCCGGCGCCGAGGGCGTGCTGACGCTCACGTACGCCCCGGGCGGTGAGGGCACGCCGTCCACCGCGGCCGAGCTGGTGCTGGACGTCGACGGCCTGGAGACCAGCCGCCTGGACGACGCCGGCCTCACCGCGATGGCCGAGGGGTTCCTGTCCAACCTCGGCCGCGCCGCCGAGGAGCGCCGCCGGGCGGCTTAGAGCGCCAGCGGCGGGACGTCTCGCTCCCGCTCCACGGCGTCCGCAGCGGCCAGCGCCTGCCGCACGACGACCGGCACGTCCACGTCGTACGCCGGTCCCACGTGCTCCGCCAGCCGTCCTGCCCCGCGCCGCAGCAGCCGGGCCGCTCCCACGCGGTTGTCCCGCTGCAGGTGCGTCAGCCCCACGCACACCTGCGCGAGCCCCTGCCAGAGCGCCCGCTCGGTCTCCGGAGCGGCCTTCCAGCGCGCCTCGAGCACGTCGTGGGCGAAGAACGGTCGGCCCTGCGCGAGCAGGTCGCGCGCCAGCGTCAGCGCCTCGTCCGGGGGCAGCGCCTCCTCCGGGACGGGCTCCACGGCGTCCGGCGAGCCCAGCGGCACCGGTCGGCCCGCGGCGTCCCGAGCCCGCACCGTGACACTCACCCCCGCAGGTGCTCCAGCAGCGCCGCGTTGACCAGCTCGGGCACCTCCTCGTGCGGGAAGTGGCCGACGCCGTCGAGCAGCTGCAGCTCGTACGGCGCGTCCACCCACGCACCCGACCCGTGCGCCGTCTCGGGCAGCAGGCAGGCGTCGAGCACGCCGTGCAGCTGCAGCGTCGGGACGCCGACGCCGCGCTCGAGCAGCTTGAGGAAGCGCAGCCCGCTCGGCCGGGTCCGCGAGCGCACCGCCCAGCGGTACCACTCCAGCGTGCAGTGCGCGACGCCCGGGACCTGCACGGCCTCGCGGCAGCGCTGCTCGGTCTCGGCGTCCGGGAAGCCGGGGCCGCCCCAACGCCGCAGCAGCTCGCCGACGTACGCCCCGTCGTCCTTCTTCAGCCGCGCCTCCGGCAGCCGCGGGAGCTGGAAGAAGCCGATGTAGGACGACGCGCGCAGCTGGGCCCGGTCACTGACGAGCGCCTCGCGCAGGCGCAGCGGGTGCGGCATGCCGAGGATCGCGAGCGACGACACGACGCGCGGGTGCAGGGTGGCGACCGTCCACGCCAGCACGCCGCCCCAGTCGTGACCCACGACGGCCGCGTCGCGCGCGCCGAGGGCCCGCACCATGCCGGCGACGTCGGAGGACAGGGTGTACGCGTCGTAGCCCCGGGGCGGCTTGTCGCTCGCGCCGTAGCCGCGCAGGTCGGGGGCCACCGCGCGGTAGCCGGCCTCGCCGAGGGCCACCAGCTGGGAGCGCCAGCACCACCAGAACTCCGGGAACCCGTGCAGCAGGAGCACGAGCGGGCCGTCGGCCGGTCCGCACTCCGCGACGTGGAAGCGCGCGCCGTTCGCATGGACGTCCCGGTGCCTCCACGGGCCGTCCACCAGGACGGCCGACTCCTCGACCGGCATGCCCGCGAGACTAGGTCAGCGGGCCGAGCCCGTTAGGACGTGCGGGTGGGGTGCTTGGCCCACGCGACGTCGTCCTTGACGGACGCGATCGTCTTCTCCGGCGGACCGACCTCGCTGATCGACTTCTTGCCCTTGAGGCCCAGCACCGCGGCCAGGAGGAGGTACAGCACGCCGACGGTGAAGAAGGAGCAGCCGAGCGGGACCCCCAGCCAGGAGATGCCGTACGCCGCCGACACGGACAGGAACACCAGCGCGAGCACGCCGGCGAACCCGGCTCCGCCGAACAGCCCGGCGCCCTTGCCGGCAGCGGCGACGTCCTTCTTGATCTCGGCCTTGGCGAGGGCGACCTCCTGCTGCACGAGCAGGGAGAGGTCCTTGGTCGCGGTCGCGACGAGCTCGCCAAGGCTCTTCTCGCTGGTGGGGGTGGTCACGGTTCTCCTCCTGGGGGGCCTGCTCGTGTCGCGGCCGCGGTCACGCGCCGCACTGCGCACGGCACTCCGAGGACTACCCGGGCGCCCGGCGAGTACACGAGGGCCGCGCGGAGGGGTCAGGAGAGCTCGGCGACCTCGGCGCGGTTGCGTCCCGCTCCCTTGGCCTCGTACAGGCAGGCGTCCGCGGTCCGCAGCATCCCCTCCACCCCGCCGCCGGGTCCCGACGCGGTTGCGCCGCCGATGCTGACCGTCACCAGCAGCTCCCCGGCGGTGGTGGCCACGGGGGAGGCTGCAACGGCCGTGCGCAGCCGCTCGGCCAGGACCCGCCCGGCCTTCACATCGGCGCCCGGGGCGATCAGGAGGAACTCCTCGCCACCCCAGCGCCCGACGACGTCCTCGGCGCGGGTCGCGTCCTGGAGCCGGGTCGCCACCTCGGCCAGCACGTCGTCCCCGGCGGCGTGCCCGAGGGTGTCGTTCACCCGCTTGAACAGGTCGACGTCCGCGAGCAGCACCGTGAAGGGGTACACGTGCAGGCGTGACGAGCTGGCAGCCAGCGCCAGCACCTCGTCGAGGTGGCGCCGGTTGTACAGCCCCGTCAGGTGGTCGGTGCGCGAGATGCGGTCCAGCTCGGCGGTCTGCCGGGCCACCTCGCGGCGCAGCGTCGCCACCTCGAGGGCGACGCGCACGCGGGCCAGCAGCTCCGGGGCCGCCGGGGGCTTGAGCAGGTAGTCCTGGGCGCCGAGCCGCAGCGCCTCGACGACGTCCGCGCCCTCGGCCCGACCGGTGAGGAAGACGACAGGGATGCCGGCGGTCGACGGGTCGGCCCTCATCGCCGTGATCGTGTCGTGACCGTTGAGCACGGGCATCTCGACGTCGAGCAGGACGACGTCGACGCTCCCGTTGCGGGCGAGCTCGAGCGCCTGCTGGCCGTCCTCGGCCTCGACCACGCCGTACCCGGCCGTCTCCAGCTCCAGCCGCACGAGCGCGCGGACGGTGGCGCTGTCGTCGGCGACCAGCACGGTCGGCAGCGGCTCTGGGAGCGGAACGGGCACGGCGGGAGGCTAGCCCCGCAGCGGTACGACACGTTCCAGACGACGGCCGGCGGCCGCCTGGAGGTGCGGTTGACGCCGCACGGCTGAGGCCGTTCGCCCGTCCGCACCGCCCGGAATGACCATGGACGTCGCTCTCCTCCACCTGTGACCCTGAGACGTTCCACAGGTGTCTGCGTCGGGAAGCGGGGGCGGGGGATGGGCGAGGCGGTCAGCGGCCGCAGCGCAGCGGCGCTGCTGCGCGCCGGCGCGTCTGCGCGGCTGCCGGCCCGCTACGCCGTGCGCCGCACCCTCAAGGAGGGCAACGGCGTCGAGACGCTGCTCGCCCGCGACCTGCAGACCGGCCTCGACGTCGTCGTGAAGTCGATCGACCCGGCGTTCGTACCCGAGGCGGCCCGGCTGCGCTTCGAGCACGAGACCGCCGTCCTGCGGCACCTCACCGGGACCGGCCTGGTCGGGCTGCACGACGCGGGCCGCAGCGACGACCGGCTCTACCTCGTGCAGCCGTTCGTGCCCGGACCGGGCCTGGCCGAGGTGCTGTCGCGCGGGCCGATGCCGCTGCAGGACGCGCTGCGGGTCGGCATCGACCTGGCCGGGGCGCTGGAGGTGGCGCACGCCGCCGGCGTCTGCCACCGCGACGTCAAGCCGGCGAACGTCGTCCTCGACCGGGCCCGGGACGTGGAACGGGCCACCCTGGTCGACTTCGGCTTCGCCCGCAGCCCGTGGCTGGACGCGTCCATCCGCGACGACCTGGTGGGCACGCTGCGCTACCTCGCGCCCGAGTCCGCCGGCGTCCTGGCTTCGCCCGCCGACGAGCGCTCCGACCTGTACGCCCTCGGCGTGGTGCTGTTCGAGTCGCTGACCGGGCACCCGCCGTTCGGCGGCCCGAGCGTCGGGGACCTGCTGCGCCAGCACCTCAGCGCACCGGTCCCGGAGCTGCGCGAGCTGGGAGTGGCGGTGCCGCGGGTCGTCGACGTGGTGCTGCAGCGCCTCCTGCGCAAGGACCCCGCCGAGCGCTACCAGTCGGCGTCCGCCCTGGCCGGTGACCTGTCCGTCGTGCTGACCGCCCTGCAGGCCGGTGATCTCGAGCCGCGGCTCGTCGTCGGGCGGCTGGACCAGCGGCGCAGCCTGACCGACCCGGCCTTCGTGGGACGGGAGGCCGAGCTCGGCGTCCTGACCGACCTGGTCGAGTCCCTCGCCGACGGCGGGCACGGGCTGGTGCTGCTCGAGGCCGAGTCCGGGGGCGGCAAGAGCCGGCTGCTCAGCGAGGTGTCGCAGCGGGCCGCCCGGTCGGGCGTCGCCGTGCTGCACGGGCAGGCGGTCGCCCATGCCGGTCAGCGTCCCTTCGGCGTCCTGCACGGGGTGGCGGACGGCCTGGTGGAGCTGCTGGTCGACGACCCCGTCGCCCGGCACACCCTCGTCGAGGAGCTCGGCGAGGCGGCCGCGGTGGTCGCCCGGGCCCTGCCGCAGCTCGCCGCGGTGCTCGACGTGCCGGTCGCAGACGACACCGGACCGGAGCAGTTCGGCGAGCAGCGCAGCCTGACCGCCCTCGCCCGTCTCGTACGCGGCCTCGGTCGGTGTCCCCGGCCGGTGCTGCTCGTCCTGGACGACTGCCAGTGGGCCGACGCGCTGACGGTCCGGTTGCTCGACGCGCTGTACTCCGCCGACGCCGAGCCGCCCCCGAGGGTCGCCGTCGTCGCCGCCTTCCGCAGCGAGGAGGTGGCGGAGTCGCACCCGCTGCGGGCCGTGTCGCGCGGCAGGCGGATCGCCCTGGGCCCGCTGTCGCCGGGGGCGGTCGCCGTGCTCGCCGAGTCCATGGCCGGGCCGCTGCCCGCACACGCCCTGAAGACGGTGGTGCGGCTCGCGGACGGCAGCCCCTTCATGGGCGCCGCCGTGCTGCGCGGGCTGGTCGAGACGGGCGCCCTCGTCGGCACCGAGTCCGGCTGGGTCGTCGACGAGCAGGCCCTTCAGGTGGTGCAGACGGCCCGTCGTTCGGGTGCCGTCCTCGTACGGCGCCTCGAGCTGCTCGACCCCCAGGTGCTCGGGCTGCTCTCGGTCGGGGCCGTCCTCGGCAAGCAGTTCGACGTCGGCACCGCCGTCGGTCTCGCCGGCACCGGTGCCGCGGCGACCGGGGCCTTCGAGGTCGCCCGCCGGCGACGGCTGCTCTGGGTCGACGAGCGCACCGGGCGCTGCACCTTCTTCCACGACAAGGTCCGCGAGGCGCTGCTCGCCCGGCTCGACGACGACACGCGCCGGCAGCTGCACGGACGAGCCGCGGAGGCGCTGCGCGCCACGCGGACGGACGAGGACGTGGTGTTCGACCTCGCCTACCACTTCGACGCGGCCGGCCGGCCCGCCGACGCCCTGCCGAACGCGCTGGCCGGTGCCGAGCTCGCGCGCAGCCGGCACGCGCTCGACACCGCCGTCCTGCACTACCGGATGGCCGAGCGCGCCGCCGCCGCGGACGAGCAGGAGACCGACCGCGCGCTGCGGGCCCGCATCGCGGAGGGGCTCGGCGACGTGCTGACCCTGCAGGGCGCCTACGCCGAGGCCGAGGCGCGGCTGGGCGAGGCGCGCGGCCTGGTGCAGGGAGCCGTGCGCGCCGCAGCGCTGGACGGCAAGCTCGGCGACCTGGCGTTCAAGAAGGGCGACGTCCCGACCGCGCAGCACCACCTCGACTCCGCGCTGCGCCAGCTCGGCCGCAGCGCGCCGCGCTCGCCCGTCGTCGTCGTGCTGCGGCTGCTGTGGGAGCTGCTCGTGCAGGCCGCGCACACCGTGGCGCCGCGGCTCACGACGGGCCGCCGGGGGGCAGCGCCCGAGGAGCAGGTGCTGGCGATGCGGGTCTACAGCCGGCTCGCCTACGTGCACTGGTTCGGCAGCGGGCTGACGACCTGCGGCTGGGCGCACCTGCGCGGGCTCAACCTGGCCGAGCGCTACGACCCGTCGCCGGAGCTCGGGCAGGCCTGGTCCGAGCACGCACCGGTCGTGACGATGATCCCCTGGTTCTCACGCGGGATCCGCTACGCACAGCGGTCTCTCGCCGTCCGGCAGGAGGTGGGCGACGTCTGGGGGCAGGGCCAGAGCATGGGCTTCTCCGGCGTCGTGGCCTACGCGGCATCGGACTACCCGGCTGCCGCCGAGCACTGCCGGGCCGCCGTGGAGCTGCTCGTGCGCACCGGTGACCAGTGGGAGGTCGGCACCGCCCGCTGGAACCTCGCGCTGTGCCTGTACCGCGCGGGTGACCTGGCCGAGGCGGCCGACCTGTCGCGCGCGGTCTTCGCCGACGCGCAGGCGATCGGCGACGGTGGCGCCGCCGGCATCGCGCTGTCGGTCTGGGCCCGCAGCACCGGGGGCGACGTCGACGGCGACCTCGTGCGGACGCTGCTCGACCAGGGCAGCCGCGACGTCCACCGGACCAGCGAGCTGCACCTGGCCCTGGCGCTGCACCTGCGCGCGCAGGGACGCCTC
>JBKJQM010000323.1:0-3167 GCA_046594005.1 Mycobacteriales bacterium | reverse complement strand
CGCGGGCTGCGGCTCGCGCAGCGGGATGACGTTGTCCATACCGGGCTCAGGCACCGACGACTCCAGCGGGCTTGGTCGAGCGGCGACGGGCGAGCAGGTCCAGGACCGCCTGCTCGGCGGCCTTGGCGTGGGCAGGGTCCAGCCGGACGCTGGTGGCGTCGACGAAGTCCGCAAAGGCCTCCGCCGTCGGCCGAGGGGCCCACCCGAACCGCTCGCGCAGCCGGCTGACGTCGGCGACTCGGCCGTGCTCGAGGTAGCGCATCTGCTCGGGCGAGAAGTCGACCAGACCGGCACCGCGGAACGCCCGCGCGACCAGCGACACGGCGGGCGAGGGGATCGGCAGCGACGGGCGGCCCAGGCGGCGCAGCGCCTGCGACAGGAGCAGCACCCCCGCGCCGCCGACGTTGAAGATGCCGGGGTGCGACTCGGCGACCGACCGGCGCAGCACCTCGAGGCCGTCGTCCTCGTGGCACAGCTGGATGCGCGGGTCGAAGCCGAGCACCGTCGGCACGACCGGCAGCGAGAAGTAGCGCGTCAGCGGCGTCTCGATGGACGGGCCGACGAAGTTGGTGAAGCGCAGCAGCGTCAGGTCGACGTCGGGGCGACGGCGACCGAAGCCGCGGACGTACCCCTCGACCTCGACCGCGTCCTTGGCGTAGCCGGACTTCGGCAGGGCCCGCGGCTCGACGTCCTCGGTGAACAGCGCCGGGTCACGCGGCGAGGAGCCGTAGACCGCGGTGGTCGACTTCACGACGAGCTTCTTCATCGTCGGCGCCTTCTGGCACGCCGCGAGCAGCTGCATCGTGCCGATGACGTTGATCTCCTTCATCGCCGTCCGGCCGCCGGCGCCGAGCGGGGTGGCGATGACGTTCAGGTGGACGACGGTGTCGACCTCGCCCTGCGCGATCACTTTGGCGATCAGCGGGTTGCGGATGTCGGCCCGGACGAACTCCGTGCGGCCGAGGACCTCGAGCTGCTCGCGCCGCGGCGCGACGGTGTCGACGCCGATCACGCGCTCGATCGACGGGTCAGCGGCGAGCAGGCCCGCGAGCCGGGAGCCGAGGTAGCGGCTGACACCGGTGACGAGGACGACGCGGGGACTCACGGTCCCAGCCTACGACCGGGCACATCGGACACGTCAGCGACCAGCGGCCTGCGCCGGCTCCGGAGGCAGTCGTACGGCGCCGACCGCCGGGTCGCGCTGCGCGATGCGGCTGATGACCAGCGGCTCCCCCCGGCCGGCCCGCAGCCGGGAGGCCGCGCTGCCCTGGTTGACCGCCACCGTGACCGTCCCGAACGAGTCCTCGCAGACGACCAGTGAGCTGCGGCCGGCCTCGCCGTACGTCCCGAGGAACGGCACGACCTGCGACTTGCCGCTGACCCGCAGCTCGACCTCCTCGCCGAGCGCGATGCCCGCCTGCTCGAGGTGGGCGCGCTGCAGGTTGAGGGTGAGGTTGCCGAAGTGGTCGACCTGCGCGACCTCGCCGTGCACGTGGTCGGCCTCGACGGTGGGCGCCCGTACGGCGAGCCGCTCGAGCTCGTCCACGTCCAGCGGCGTGCCGACCTGCTCGACCGGCAGTCCCGCGGCCAGGCGGGCGGCGACCGGGGAGAAGACGTCCCGGCCGCGGAAGGTGCGCGCGGGCGACGGGTGCCACAGCTCCGTGTTGTCCACGAGGTGCGCGGACACGGCGCCGCCCGCGACCTCCCAGGCCAGGGAGGTCAGCCCGTTGTCCGGTGAC
The DNA here is from genome assembly GCA_046594005.1 of Mycobacteriales bacterium. GTDB lineage: Bacteria > Actinomycetota > Actinomycetes > Mycobacteriales > SCTD01 > SCTD01. Next base: position 1,428 of record JBKJQM010000323.1, on the reverse strand, counting down.
AGGAAGGTGGAGCCGTCGGCGGTGCGCACCGCGACACCCCGCGCGGGGGTGGCGCGGAACGGGTCGACGAGCGCGAGGTGCACGGCCGGGGCCGGCAGGTACGGGACGGCGCTGGCCAGCACCGAGGCGCCGTGCTCGACGTCCTGGGGGCTCACCAGGTGCAGCACGTCGATCACGCGGACGTCGGGGGCGGTGCGGGCGATCACGCCCTTGCAGACCCCGAGGAACGGGTCCTCGAACCCGAAGTCGGAGAGGAACGTGAGCCACTGCGCCGTCATGTGCTTCCCGCCTGTCGAGTGCGGCGCAGGCTACTTCCCGGCGGCCGGCTCAGGAGGGGTCGCGGTCCGGGCTGGTGGCGAGGTGCCGCCAGGTCCGGTAGCGCCAGCGCTCGTACTCGGCCGGTGACCACCCGGTCGTGCGGGTCATGTGGAGGTAGGTCTCGGGGCTCCCCAGCAGCCCGCAGGTGGCGGTCACCCACTCCAGGTCGCAGTCGGGGTGCATCAGCCCGTCCTCGCGCAGCCTGGACCAGAAGGCCCGCGTGGCCACGAGGTGGGAGTCCCGGCCGGCCCGCGCCGACGCCGCGATGACCGGTTCGTCGGGCTCGACCTGCAGGGCGACGGCGATCAGCGGGGCCAGGCGCGCGAACAGCGCGGTGGACCCGGCAGCGTCGGCGCGCAGCCGCTCCTCAAGGGTCGGCGCGCTCATCGTCGTGGCCACCCAGTCTCGGCCGGCCAGGTCGACCGGCCGGGTGTCCCCGACGGCGGCGACGTCCATGACGCGCTTGAGCAGGTCGGCCTTGGACGCGAAGCGGACGTAGATCGTCCGGTCGGACACGTCGGCGGCGGCGGCCACGTCGGTCAGGGTCGTGCCGCGGTAGCCGCGCGCCAGGAAGAGCTCTGCGGCGGCACGCACGATGCGGCCCTCGGTCCGCTCCGCGCGGGCCACGCTCTTGACGTTCGCGGGCATGAGTTGCAGTCTAAGTGCAATTCCGATGTGTGCAGTCGTACTGCACTCCACGAGGAGACGCGCATGACCACGTCGACCGCTCCCCGGCTCGCCGGGGTCCACCACCTCAAGCTGCCGGTGGCGGACCTCGACCGCTCGCAGCGCTGGTACGAGTCCCGGCTCGGGTACCGCCTCGTCCAGGAGTTCCACGAGCAGGGCCGGCTCATGGGCGTCGTGATGGAGCACCCGGCCGGCGGCCCGGACTTCGCCCTGCGGCTCGACCCGGAGCGGGCGCAGGCGGCCGCGGGCTTCGACTACTTCTCGATCGGGGTGGCTGACAAGGAGGCGATCGAGGCGCTCGCAGCTCGGCTCACCGAGCTCGGGGAGGAGCACGCGGGCGTCCACTTCGCCAGCATCGGCTGGATCCTGCCGATGGTGCACGACCCGGACGGGCACGAGGTGCGCTTCTACACGGTCCAGCAG
>JBKJQM010000191.1:0-4800 GCA_046594005.1 Mycobacteriales bacterium | reverse complement strand
GAACCACGACGAGGACGGCGGCAACAGCGACGAGGGCACGGCGAACCAGCTTGCGCCGGGAGGCGGCCTGCTCGGCACGGCGGGTCATGCGGGAACCCTGGGCTGGCATGGTCACGCGGGGGTCTCCTGGTAAAGGTGTCGTTTGTCGATGTACTGCACGACGCCATCCGGGACGAGGTACCAGACCGGGTCGCCCTCGGCGACGCGCGCGCGGCAGTCGCTCGAGGAGATGGCCAGCGCCGGGACCTCGAGCAGCGTGACAGCGCCGTCAGGGAAGCGCGCGAGGTCGGCCTGCTCGTACCCCGGCCGCGACACCCCGACGAAGTGCGCCAGCGTGAACAGGTCGTCGACGGCGTGCCAGCCGAGGATCTGCGCCAGCGCGTCGGCCCCGGTGATGAAGAAGAGCTCGGCGTCGCCGTAGGTCGCGTGCAGTGCCCGCAGGGTGTCGATCGTGTACGTCGGGCCTGGCCGGTCGACGTCGGCGCGGCTCACCGAGAAGCGGGGGTTGCTGGCCGTCGCGATGACCGTCATCAGGTAGCGGTCCTCGCTGGCACTGACCTGGCGGTCGCTCTTCTGCCACGGCTGGCCGGTCGGCACGAACACGACCTCGTCCAGGGCGAACCGGGTGGCGACCTCGCTGGCCGCCGACAGGTGCCCGTGGTGGACCGGGTCGAACGTCCCGCCCATGACCCCGATGCGCCTGCCCACGAGGCCGGAGCCTAGTGGTGATCAGACGAGGCGCCGCCGCGACGCCCGCCACGCGAGGCGGCCGACGACGTACGCCACCGCCAGGCACAGGACGAGCAGGACTGCTCGACCGGACAGCCGCACCAGTCCCTCGACGCCGGTGGTGAACCCCGTCCACGCGTCCGAGAACGCCTTGGACAGCCCGTCGTCGGGCTTCGACTTCACCGTGACGGCCGGGTCGTCGGCCTCGGTCACCGTGACCTCCAGGGTGGCGCTGTCGCTCTGCGCGGCGAGCACGCGGCGGGACCCCTCCAGCCGGTCGATCCGTCCCTGCACGTCGTCCACCCGCTGCTGCACGGACAGCACGTCGCCGATGCTGCGCGCCCGGGACAGGATCTCGAGGAAGCGGTCCCGCGCCGCGGTCAACGTCTTCAGCTGAGCCTCGACGTCGGCGTACTGCGCCGTGACGTCCGCGGAGCTGGTCGTCGCGCTGCGGACCTTCGCACCGGTGCTGCGGACCTTCGCGACCACGCCCTCGAACTGGTCGACCGGCACGCGCAGCGTCACCGAGCCCGACGGCGTCTCGCCGGACTCCTGCGCGTTGGTGCCGGCCACCAGACCACCGACCGCCTTCGCGTACCCGGAGACCGTGGTCAGCGTCGGCGTGACCTGCCCGTCGTCGACGATGAGCGCGATGGCGCCCTTCTTGACGATGCGGGCTCCGTCGGTGAGTGAGGGGGCTGCCGGAGCGGCCGCCGCGACGCCACCCCCGGCGGAGGCCGCGGTACCGGCCGTCCCGCCGGTCGCCAGGTCGCGGAGCGCCACCTTCGAGGACTGCGACGGGCTCAGCTGCAGACCGTCGAGCGCCGAGCGCCGGGCCGACTCCGGGCCCGCCGCCGCCGGCACCGGCGCCTCTCCCGCGGATCGCGATGCGCCGGCGAGCTGCCCGACCCGGTCGACGTCGCCGCCGCCGAACACGGTCGTGCCGAGCACCACGGCCACGACAGCCACCGCGGCGGCGGACGCCAGCAGGACACGGGGGCGGCGTACGAGCGACACGGCGGGCGGCCCGCTCTCCCCTTCGGCGAGCACGTCCGCCGGGCCGTCCTCGGGCACCGCGTAGGACCCGGCGGCCTCGCCCAGCAGGTGCAGCAGGTCGTCGTCGGTGAGCGTTCCCATCAGACCGTCTCCAGCTCGTCGTCGCGGACCCAGGCCGACAGGCGGGGGTCGAGGGCGAGCCGCTGCCTCGCGTCGTGCAGGCGGCTCTTCACCGTGCCGGGGCGCCGGTCGATCGCGACAGCGATCTCCTTCTCCGACAGGCCCGCGTAGAACCGGAGCACCAGCGGCACGCGCAGGTGCTCGGGCAGGTCGGCGAGCGCGGCAACCACGTCACCCGCCAGCTGCGACCGTTCGGCGGCCTGCTCGGGCTCCGGCGCGAGGTCGGGAAGCGCCTCGAGCGCAGCAGGTCCCACGTCCTTGCCGCTCCGCGAGCTCTCCGCGCGGACCCGGCTGATGCAGGCGTTGACGACCACCCGGTAGAGCCAGCCCTTGCGGCCGTCCCCGACCGGGATCGCGTCGCGGAAGCGCCAGACCCGCAAGAACGCCTCCTGCACGGCGTCCTGGGCTTCGTGCGGGTCGCGCAGCACGAGACAGGCGGTGCGGTAGGCGGTCGCGTAGTCGCGGGCGAGCCAGGCGTCGAGGTCGTCGTCCTGTGCGGTCACGCCCCTACGACGCGAGCCGGAGCAGATCGGTTCGCAGCTCTTGACATCCTACGACCCTTAGGACATCCTCCGCCCATGAGCAGCCCCGTCGTCCGCCTTGACCGGCGGCACGTGCGCCGGGCGGAGACCATCGCTCAGATCGTCGACACCGCAGTCGATGTCATGGCCGACCAGGGCGTGGCCGGCCTGTCCCTGGGCGAGGTCGCCCGGCGGATGGGGATCCGCTCGCCATCCCTCTACGGCTACTTCGCCTCGAAGAACGCCGTCTACGACGCGGTGTTCCAGTCCGGGTGGGAGCAGCTGCGAGACATCTCCTTCGTGCTCCCGCCGCCCGCCGAGGACCCGGCCGGGGCGCTCCTCCTGCAGGCCATGACGTTCGTCCGCTGGAACGTGGAGCACCCCGTGCACGCCCAGCTCATGAGCTGGCGCCCGGTGCCCGGCTACCAGCCCTCGCCGGAGGCGTACGCCGTGGCCGTCCAGGTGTTCGAGCGCGGCCAGGCCGTCATCGCCGAGCTGCAGGACCTCGGCGTCCTCGACCCGACGGTCGCCTCCGACGAGCTGTTCCGCTGCTGGACCGCCGTGCTGTCGGGAGTCATGACCCAGCAGCTCGCCAATGCCCCCGACGAGCCCTTCGCCTCCGGCTCGTTCACCACGCTGCTCCCGCAGATCGTGGCCATGTTCCTGGCGCACTTCGCGCCCGGACCAGACGCACGGCCCCACAGGAGGGGACGCCATGCAGACGACAGTCGACCAGATCGCTGACCGCATCTATCGGATCTCCACGTGCATCCCCGACGTGGCTCCCGGGGGCTTCACGTTCAACCAGTTCCTCATCGACGCCGAGGAGCCGCTGCTCTACCACACGGGCATGCGCGGGCTGTTCCCCCTCGTACGCGAGGCCGTGGACCGCGTGCTCCCGGCGGAGCGGCTGCGCTGGATCGGCTTCTCGCACGTGGAGGCCGACGAGTGCGGCGCCGTCAACGACTTCCTGACCGTCGCCCCGCACGCGCAGGTGGCCCACGGAGCGCTCGGGTGCATGGTCTCCCTGAACGACCTGTGCGACCGCCCACCCCGGCCGATGGCGGACGGCGAGGTGCTCGACATCGGCGGCGCCGGCCTGCAGCGGCGGGTCGTGGAGGTCCCGACGCCGCACGTGCCCCACAACTGGGAGTCCCACGTGTTCTTCGAGCCGGTCACCCGCACGCTGTTCTGCGGCGACCTGGTCTCGCAGCTCGGCGACGGCCCGGCCCTGGTCGAGCACGACCTGCTCGGCGCCGCGATCGAGGCCGAAGACCTGTTCCACCAGACCTCCCTGGGGCCGGCGGTCCCGGCCACCTACCGGCGACTCGCCGACCTCGAGCCCGCGACGCTCGCCGTCATGCACGGCTCGTCGTTCTCCGGTGACTGCGGTGCGCTGCTCCGCAGCCTGGCCGACGTCTACGAGGATCGCTACGGCTGCGGACCCGGCGGGGACGCCGCCTCGCCCCTCCCCCACCACGCGCTGACGGACGCCTGATGTCCACCGCCACGGCCGTCCGGTCGAAGTCGCAGGCCCGCCTCCCGCAGCTCGACCGCGACGTCGCGATGCGCCTCGCTGCGACCGAGTACAACCGGGTGGTCGCCCTGCTGCGCTCCCTGGACGTCGACGACTGGACCCGGCCCAGCGGCTGCCCGGCGTGGGACGTCCGCGAGCTCGCGGCGCACCTGCTCGGCATGGCCGAGATGGCCGCGTCCCTGCGCGAGCAGATGCGCCAGATGCGCAAGGCCAAGCGGGCCGGGGGCGTGTTCATCGACGCGCTGACCGGGCTGCAGGTCGAGGAGCGCAAGGCACTCACCCCCGCGCAGCTCCTGTCCGGCCTCGCTGACGAGGGCCCCCGCGCCGTGAAGGGCCGCCGTCGCACGCCCGGCTTCGTCCGCCGTCGGCCGATGCCGGACCAGCAGCCCGTCGGAGGCTCGCCCAGCAGCCCGACGGAGTGGTGGACCGTCGGCTACCTGGTCGACGTGATCCTCACGCGCGACCCGTGGATGCACCGCACCGACATCGCCGATGCGACCGGCCGCCCGCTCGTCCTGACCGCCGACCACGACGGGGTTCTCGTGGCCGACGTCGTCGCCGACTGGGCATCCCGCCACGACGAGCCGTACCGGCTCACCCTCACCGGACCGGCGGGCGGCTCCTTCGAGCGCGGCTCCGGCGGGCAGGAGCTGGAGCTCGACGCCATCACGTTCTGCCGCGCCCTGGCCGGACGCGGCCCGACGGAGGGGCTGCTCGCCGTCGAGGTGCCCTTCTAGGTCGGCAGCAGTCGCTGCACGAACGCCTCGAGCTGAACGGCGTTGCGGACCTCGACCATCTCCAGCACGTCGCCGTACGCCGCCGTCGCGCTGTCCCCCG
>JBKJQM010000136.1:0-2688 GCA_046594005.1 Mycobacteriales bacterium | reverse complement strand
CGAGCACAGCCCCCGCTACAACAGGCGGTCGAAGCGCCCCGACAAGGCGATCTGGGTGAAGCTCACCGTCGAGGCCTTCCCCCGGCTCTCGACCGTCCGGCAGGTCCTGGACGACGGCGCGCTCTACCTCGGCCCGTTCAGCCGCGCCGCCACCGCTGAGATGGCCGTGGCCGCCGTCCACGAGGCGCTGCCGCTGCGGCAGTGCACCAAGAAGCTCTCCCCGCGGCGGCCGTCCAGCGCCTGCGTGCTCGCCGAGATGCAGCGCTGCGGCGCGCCCTGCCTCGGCCCGGAGCAGGGCGAGTCCGTGGAGGCCTACGCCCTGCACGCCGCGGCCTACCGCGCGGCCGTCGAGGGTGACCCGGCCGCCGTGGTCGAGACGCTGACCGCCCGCATCGCCGCGCTGGCCGCCGACGAGCGCTTCGAGGACGCGGCCGCGCAGCGCGACCGCCTCACCGCGTTCGTCCGCGCCGCCGCCAAGCTGCAACGGCTGCGGGCCCTGACCGGCATCCGCGAGCTCGTCGCCGCGCGTCCCACCGCCGAGCTCGGCTGGGAGGTCGCGGTCGTGCGCTCCGGCCGGCTCGCGGCCGCGGGCACCATCCCCCGGGGCGCGCACCCCGCCCCGTACGTCGACGCCCTGCTCGCGACCGCCGAGACCGTCCTGCCCGGCCCGGGACCGCTGCCTGCCGCCACGGCCGAGGAGGTCGAGTGCGTCCTGCGCTGGCTGGAGCTGCCCGGCACCCGGCTGGTGCGGCTCGACGGGACGTTCGCGTCCCCGGCCTTCGGCGCCGGCGGCCGCCGCGGCTGGCTCGAGGCCGCACAGGACGCGCGGTCGTCCGTACGACCCTTCGACGACCGGCGCGGCCTGCGCCCGGTGGCGCAGCCGGCCCGCGCCTCGGCCTGAGCCTGATCTGCGCCGCGGGGCCTACAGCGGGCAGGCCTGCAGCACGCGGTCCAGGGCGACCTGCCGGACGGTGCCGGCCTCCCGGACGTTGGTGATCGTCAGCCCGAGCTCGCTGACCACGCCGCCGCGGGACGCCCGCAGGACCAGCCGTCCCGTGCGCCGCAGCCGGTCGCAGTCGGGGATCTCGAAGGCGAGCTGCAGCTCGATCCGGTCGTCCTGCAGCAGCGAGATCCCGTTGGCCGGCACGAGCGGCGAGAACAGCACCCCGGGCACCTCGGCCGTCAGCTCGAGCAGCAGGAGCGGCGCCCCGCCGTTGCGGACCTCCACCCGGACCAGGCCGCGGGCACCTGCGGGCGTCCGGGTGGTGGTGCCGCCGAGGGAACGCACACCCAGCGACAACGGCGCGGCGGTGCCGGGACACGGGGCGAACGGCACCCCGTCACCCGGGGTGCTGGGGTCCATCAGCGGGACGGTCATCGACTTCACCCGGTCGGCGTCGGGGTCCCGCAGGCCCACGGAGACCCGCCCAGGCAGTCGCAGCCGCGCGCAGTCCGGCACGGAGTACCGGACGACGTACTTCCGCTGGGCGAAGGCCCCGAGCGGCAACGAGTCGCCCGGTTCGACGGACAGGACCTCCAGGCCCGCAGCCTCCAGGGTGAGGGCCCGCACCGGCGCCGGCCGGGCGGTCCGGTTGACGACGAGGAGCTGGAGCGCGCCGGCGGCCCCGTCGCCCCGCCGCTGCACGTCCCCGCCGTCGAAGACCACGCCCACGCTGACCGGCGGCCGCGGCTGCATGGCCGCGACGACCGGCGCGCCCTGCGCGGCGACCACGACGCCGGCGCCGGTGACCAGCAGCGCCGCCGCACCCACGAGCCGCACGGCCCGGTCGGCCAGCCACGCGGGCAAGGTCCGTCGCTCGGGCCCGTCCTGCCCGATGACGTCCACGTCCCGAGTGTGGCCCAGGGCCTGCCCGGATAGGTTCCGAGCCGTGATCACCGCCATCGTCACCATCCATGCCGCCGTGGACCAGATCCCCGAAGTGGCCCAGCGCATCGCCGACCTCGACGGGGTGAGCGAGGTCTACTCCGTCGCGGGGGACGTGGACCTCGTCGCGATGGTGCGGGTGCGCCGGCACGAGGAGCTGCACGACGTCATCGCCGGTCGGCTCAACAAGATCGAGGGCGTGCAGGCGACGTCGACGCTGATCTCGTTCCAGGCCTACAGCAAGCACGACCTCGAGGCGACCTTCTCGCTGGGCCTCGAGTCGTGACCTGGCAGCTCGCCGAGGAAGCGGTCGGCCAGTCCGCCAGCACCCTCACCCCGCGCCGCACCCACTCCGATGATCTTCCGCATCTGGTCAGCGACACGCCGTACGGCGCCGCAATCCGGTGACGCTCGCGGGGGTCGGCGGCTCGCCGGGGTCGGGGGTCGGGGGTCCGGGCTCGCGGCCCGAGGAACCCCTACGGACGCAGCGCGCCGCTGACGGTCACCCAGCGCTCGAGCACCCGACCGGCGTCGCCGCCGTCCAGCGCCGTGGCCGCCCGCGCCATCCCGGCCCGGAGCCGGTCGAGCAGCGGGTCCGAGCCGCCCTCGTACGCGGCCAGGGCAGCGGCTGCGTTCAGCAGCACCGCGTCGCGCACCGGCCCCTGCTCCCCCGCGAGCAGCGCCCGGGCGACCTCGGCGTTGTAGGCCGCGTCGGCCCCCCGGAGCTGCTCGAGCGTCGCGATCGGAACGCCCAGGTCGGACGGGTCGAGCTGCTCCTCGCGGACCGCCCCGTCGTGCACGAC